>JANXVH010000170.1 GCA_025351765.1 Pedobacter sp. | reverse complement strand
TGTTCGAGTCACCAGCTGATTGACGAATACGTTGTTTGGATTTTTGAACGTCTAATAAAGTAAATAATAATGATAATGAATAAAAATAAAAGGCGCTATCTCAAAATATCGAGATAGCGCCTTTTTATATCATTTCAAGCCTAATTACGGTGCTGGTGTGATAACTGTATTTTTACCCCACCATACCGGAGTAAAGGCGGTAACTGAACCTGGGAAATTTAAGTTTGAAGTAATCTCACTATTAGGGTATAGGAATCTCAATGGAATTCTACCCGCGCCTAAGGTTGAAGCCTTAGAAATGATTAAAAAATTAGGATATCCTGTTCTTCTATACTCTGTCCAAGCCTCAAATCCTTGGAAACCACACATTGCATAATATTTTTGCGTAATGATTGCTTTAACTTTAGCTTCTGTAGTAAGAGCAGTTGTAATTGCTGCAAGCGCATCTGGCGCAGCTGCATAATAGGTATCTGCGTTTGCCGCCGTCAACCCAGTTGCAATAAAGCTATTGGTGATGCCCAACTTGAATAGAGTTGCAACATCTCCAGAGCCCCAGCCTCTAGCCGCAGCTTCCGCCTGCAAAAAGTTACTTTCAGACAACGAGATCAATTTTACAGGTGCAGTCGCAGAACCACTATTAGCTGCGTTTCCACCAACCAAAGTAGAAGGTATAGAAACTGTTTTGGCGACACCGGAAGCAGCGAACGTGCCCTGAACAATAGAGTTCAGCACAGTCTGACCTGGAACCAAATCATAAAATTTAGCCAATCGTGGATCATTATTATTTTTAAATGCAGTTACAGCAGTGGAACTGGCAACAAGATTTTGCGTCCGACTCAAGGCGACCATCTCGTTATATAAGGGGTTCTCATTACCGCCTGTAGTCGAATATTTAATTGCAGCGTCTTTTGTAAGGAATGTAGGGCTCGAAGCGTAGATCGCTCTAATACCGGCTTCAGCCTTTGCCGCATTAATTTTAGTAAGTCTTAAATAAGCCCTAAGTTTCAGCGTATTTGCAAAAGCTTTCCAACTAGGTACATCTCCCTGGAAAACGATATCCTGAGCTCCAGGAGATGCTGAATTGGTAGTATTTAACAACGCTACTCCTTTATCGATGTAATTAAAAATACTATCGTAAACAACTTCTTGGGTATCATATTTTGGACTTCCAAAAGAATTGCCTTTCAAGGCCTCTGACAATGGCACATCGCCGAAAGCATCCGTTGTGAGCTGATAGGAATAAGCCTTCAAAACGTATGCTATACCTTTAGTATATTCCAAACTATTTCCTTGGCTTTTGATGATTAGATCAGCATTTACCAATGCATTGCGATAAAGTATAAGCCATGAACGATCAAACGCTGTATTAGTTAGCGCATATTGATCATACACTTTATATTGTGAGCTATTAGGGCTTTGCGTCCAATATTGGCTAAATATCCCGCCATATACTTGAAATGAATTACCCACAATCTGACCCACGGCTGCCTCTACCGTTGGCAAAAGCAATGCCGGATTTGCAGAATCAGGATTGTTAGGATTCTGGTTAATATCTAAGAATTTTTTACACCCAGATAATCCCAATGCTCCAACTAGGAACAACAGAACTATCATTTTTGGGTTGAAAATATTTTTCGTTCTCATGTTGATAGATTTTATTAAAATGACACTTTTAAGTTAATACCGTAGTTACGTACGGAAGGCTGAGCTGAAAAGTCAAATCCCTGAGCATTGCCAGCCCCGGCTGAATTAACCTCAGGATCAGCAAATTGATTTTCTTTCGGGGTCCAGATAGCTAAGTTGTTTCCATATAGACCAATAGCTAAAGCTCCAAATGGAAGGCTCTTCAATTGAGTTTTACTAAACGTGTAGGAAAGACTTGCTGAGCGAAGTTTAATAAACGATCCATCAACGATGTTAGAACCGGCTGGTCTGCTACCGCCATAGTAATCTTGCTTCACATAGCCCGTTGTATTTGGCGTACTTACACCGTTAGCATCCACGTTTACTGAATTAGGAAATACCTCTCCAAATCTGTTACCGCCGGACTCTGCTGAGGTACCTACGAAAGCAAGAATGTCTCTTGTTCTTGAGAAAAATTTACCACCTTGTTTAGTATCAAACAAAACATTTAATGCTATTTGTTTGAAACGGAAGTTTGTTCCCCATGAAGCCATATATTTCGGATTGTAGTTTCCAAGATACTCTGCTTTCGAAGAGTTAACTGGAAGACCCGTAGCTTTATCAACAATCGTTCTTCCATTTGCATCTTTAGCAAGAGTTACTGCGTAGAATTCACCATAAGGCCTTCCCTTTGCAGCCGCAATAGTCATCCCGGTAAAACCACCTAATGAAATCTGATCTACTCCCGGTAATAAGGAAATCACTTTGTTGTTATTCTTGGTAAATGAGCCATAAAGTTCCCAGCTAACATTAGTTGATTTAATTACAGTTCCTCTCAAACCCAATTCGATACCTTTATTTTCAACCTCTCCCGCGTTCACAACACTAAATCCATATCCAGTTGAGTTTGGAATCGGAATACTTAATATTTGATTTTTCGAGTTGTTTTTATAGTAACTGAAATCAATAGATATTCTGCTTTCTAATAACCCAAGTTCAGTACCTACTTCAAAAGAAGTGGTCTTCTCTGGCTTTAAATCTATATTTCCGATTGTAGAACCTGGAGTTAAAGCTGCTACGTTTCCAAAAGGAAATACTGTACTGCCAAAGTTTCCATTAATTGTTGTTTTACCAAATACAGATAGCAATTGGTATGGGTCTGTGTCGTTACCAACCTTAGCCCAACTTGACCTAACTTTACCATAAGATAAAATATCTGTAATTGAAGAATTTTTTAACAATTCGGTAAAAACAAATGATCCGCTAACACTTGGATAAAAAAATGAATTGTTTGCTTTAGGAAGAGTAGAAGACCAGTCATTTCTGGCAGTTCCTTCCAAATACACCATGTTCTTATACGACAAGTTCAAATCGGCATACAAACCAATAAGTCTTCTTTTTGTCAAAGCATCTGCCGAAACATTTACCGGGCCATTGCTATTGTTTAAATTATACCATCCTGGAACAACCAAACCCCCAGAAGCGTTAGTTCCTGTAGAAAGACTGTTCGTTTGCCTTTGACGAATATTGTTTCCAATCATCAACGATCCTTCGATATCCTCAGTAAACCTATGGGTTGCCGTTACCATTAAATCATGGACTAACTCCGTAACGTTAAATTGATCAATAGAATACCCACCTGCACCCGTTCTGGCATTGGTTCCTGCGTATTCAGCAGTATTATCAATATCTATAAAGTTATATTTTGGGGTTAAAGTCCTACGTCTATCACCATAAGTATCGATACCTACTCTTTCGAAAACTTTCAACCACTCATTCGGATTATAGCCAATATTAAAGTTTCCAGTTACACGACTAACATCGTTCAAGTTAGAATAGTTCTTTAAAATCCAGTATGGATTTTGAGTGTATGTACCATAATAGCCGTACTGATTTGGATGCAAAACGCCATTAGCATCCGTATATCCATAACCATTATATTTATTATTCAGGTCACCTAGTGTATTCAAAGGAATATCCCTTGGAGTTTGTAAAACGTTGTTGTAAACAGAAGAACCGCCTTGTCCACCACCAACTTCGTTAGCATCACTTCTCAAATAGTTAAATGAGATTCCCGCTGTGAACTTATTTCCAAGATCAGCTGTACCATTGAATCTTACACCATATTTATTATAATGATCGTAATTGCCAGGAAAAACAGTATTTGAGTTTAAGGAATTGATCCCTAAATAGAAAGTCGTACTTTCTCCGCCACCCGACAAACTTAGGTTATTATCTGTTGCAAAACCTGTCTCAAAAAAATCTCTAACATTGTTTTTAACTGCAGAATATGCTTTAGTCTGACGAACTCCATCAATCAATTGGCCCCACTCTAGATTTTCTCCCGTAAAAGGAGCACCCCAACTACCATTCTCTTTCAAGTCATGTACAAATGTGGCAGATTTACCATCATCAGCAACTACATCATAATATCCCTGGCCATATTCGTTTTGGAAAGCAGGCAACTTCAAAATATTCGAGAAAGTATTTGAAGTATTGAACGTAACTGCTGTTTTTTGCCCTTTAGATCCTTTTTTAGTTGTAATTTGTAAGGCGCCGTTAGATGCCCGAGAACCATAAAGTGCAGCAGCTGCAGGGCCTTTTAACACAGTAACCGATTCTATATCATCAGGAGCAAGATCATTTCCCCTATTACCGAAGTCAACACTTGCAAGTACTGAAGCACCACCGATAACACTTGAGTTATCAATAGGCACCCCATCCACAACGATCAAAGCCTGGTTAGACCCTGAAATTGAAGAGCCGCCACGAAGTACTACCCTAGCAGAGCTACCCGGTGTGTTTGAAGACGAAGTAATGTTTACACCAGCCACTTTACCAGCTAAAGAGCTGATCGCACTCGAACTCCCACCGGAAGTTAGCTCATCATTTCTTAAAGTAGGGGCAGAATAACCTAGTGTTCTTTTTTCTCTTTTAATAGAGTTGGCTGTAACAACAACTTCTGCCAAATCTCTGTTGTCGGCAGAAAGCGCCACATCAACAACATCTGAACTTGCAGCAATCGTTTGAGAAGCATACCCAATGTAAGCGAACTCCAATTGCGATGACCCCGAAGGTACAGACAATGCATATTTACCATTTGAACCAGTTTGGGTACCAATTTTCGTACCCTTAACAATAACGTTTACTCCAGGAAGTGGCTTGCCATCATCCTTACCCGTAACCGTACCAGTAATTGTTCGATTTTGAGCCATTGCAGCACTAGCAATGAACATCAGAATGAACAAACTTTGTAGAAGTTTTTTCATAAATTAATAAAATTAGGTTAGTTAATAATAGCTAAATATATGTCGAAACTTTTATGCGAGCATAATATTTGTAAAATGATTTGATGATTATGACAAAACAATGACGGTTAAATAGATTAGAAAATAGTGCATTAACAACGGTTAACAAACTTTAATTCTGCGTAACCCTCAAATTGCAATCAAACATACCGACTATCTTAAACGTAGCTGATCTACACAAAACATTTAACTCTTTTTAACAATTTATTAATATATAAATGTCATTATAAAACCCCCAAATATTTCTTTAGTATCTACAATTTAAATTCTAGATAAAACTCCCGATTAGTATGAGTTATTCAAACTGCTAGGTAATCCAATATCGCTATCTAATAAACACAGCATTCGCAAACATTTGCTTGCCGCTTTCCCAAAACGAACGGAAAAGTACATCGCTGGCAAAATAAATAACAGAACCCTTGCCCACATCCTGAACTCCGAATAACATTCCATTATCCAGCTTTTTTAATACTGCTTTTCCTGCTATGCCGGCAACGTAACTGTTCTTCTTTAACACTCCTGCGCTAAAAATGGCTCCTGAAGATTCATAAATCTTATCATCTGTTTTTAAGGCGTAATAATAGTCGCCTAAGCCGGCGGTCAAAGGTTGACTCCCGTCCAGATCTACTCTAAATATTGCACCAGGAATGGCATTTAATTGATCGTCCCTATGTCTATCGGCATAAGTTTTAGAATTTTCTGCTTTTTTTTCTTCCTTCGCGGCATTTTTTAGCTTTATATCAAACGGCTTCTTGCCAATCGCTGCAGATATGGCGCCATCAATTAAGATCAATTTGCCACCGTTACTTATCCAGCCTTCCAACTTATCGTCAACAGCATCTCCATAATCTCCATCTGGAAGTATAAGTACATTAATCTTGTTGATGTTCAAATTCGCCAAACTCTGCATTCCTATTATAGTAAGTGGGTATTTCAACTCCTGTTCAAAAAAGTGCCATACCTCTCCAACACCCTGGGTAGAAATCAACGGGCCTGAAACTACCGCAACCTGTGGCATTACTAAAAGCTTGTATACAGACGAACCAAAATCCTTCCCTTTTTCTACAAAACCCGTGGCCACCGGATAAAAATTAATACCAAGGTTTTTTTGTATCGCCGCTATTTTTGATGCCAGACTTTTAACGCTACGCTCATTCTCTGTTCTATAAATCAGCAAGGTTCCCAATTTATATATCCTGCTGCCAGCGGTAAAGCCCTCTTCTGCTATACGCACCTTGATATTTGCCTGCTGCAAAGCGATTAATGCCTGTGCATCATCTATAGAATTCCAGGGAAGTATCCAGGCGTATGGCTTGTTTATACTTTCAGGCTCATCATCTTTTTCTGCTAAAACTTTAAACCTTCCCTTTACAAATTCTTTAACGGCATAGGCTTTTAACCCATAAGCATAGGGCAATGCCCAAGCGGTAATATCATAGGTATTTGAATCTTTAATGGAGGTTTGTGGTTCAAAAAGCACATTAGCCAGTACAGCCTTAGGTTGCAACAAGCTTACAATCAAGTCATTCCTGTCTACCTTAAACGCTTCTATTTTTTTGGTCTCGTAACTATAACCCTTCAAAGCTTTGTCAAATCCAAAAGAATATTCAATACCATTCCGATCCAGTAGCGCCACCATCTTTTTAATTCTACCCCTATTCTGCGCTTTAACTACATAGGTCTTAAAAATACCCGGGGGTGATGAAACTGCCTTTTCAAAGTAAAGCTTGAATTGGGAAATCAGCAGATCTGCATTGTTAGCAACGGTTTCAACCGTGGCCATTCCTGTAGTATAATGATGATCTATCCTATCCTTAAGCGTCAGCGTATCTCCATCAATCGTCACAACAGCCAGTCCGGCACCTATACCTCCTTGTTCGTAGGTCATGCCAATTGCACCATTATATAAAGGATAGGTATCCCCGTACGATGGGTATAATAAATCAAAGCGCTCTTTGGTGAAATATTGCCACCCGTTTTCATCAAAGTATTTTGCATTGTTCTTCCCCACAGTAACTTGAAAAGCCCGTTGCCATGGTGTTATGTCCACATGTATCGGCTCTGCTGCGGGGGCGAAATAATAGGGTTCATTGTAGTTCTGTTCATGAAAATCTACATGCACTTCTGGCATCCATTGGTTGTATAGTTTTAGCCGTTGCTGCGTCTCTATTTGAGTTTGCCATGCCCAGTCGCGGTTCAGGTCAAAATAATAATGGTTGGTTCTTCCGCTAGCCCAGGGTTCAAAGTGCTCACGAGCCATGGGGTCTGGATTGGGCTGCTTACCAACAACCTCTGCAAAACCTGTAATATAACGCTCTCTGCCATCCGGATTGAGACATGGATCCAGTATCACTACTGTGTTTTTTAGCCATTCTTTTACATTCTCCTCCTTTTGTTCCACTAAATTATAGAGCATTTTCATCGCCGTTTCCGTAGAGCTTGCTTCGTTTCCATGCACGTTGTAGCTTAACCAAAGAACGGCGGGTTGTTTTCCAGCCTTGATGTCTAGCTTTTCTGCGCGACTGATACCTAGATTTGTTTTTCTTATTTGTTCCAGGTTATCCATGTGCCGTCTGGACGAAATTATAGCTACAAGAAGTTCTCTTCCTTCATAAGTTTTTCCATAACTGATTAACTTCATATCCTTTTCATGCAGGCCTGCAACATATTTAAAGTAATCCACAACTTTTTGATGCGGGGTAAAACGGCTGCCTAAAGGGTATCCCAAAAAAGCATCTGGAGATTTTACCTGGGCAATGGCTATATTGAAGCAGAAAAATAATAATAGGAATTGAAACCGAAAATATCTCATTGTTGGTATTTATAATCCAAAATAGTAAAGATTATTTTGTGTTTCTGTTACATAATGTAATTTTACCCTATCTTTTCTATTTTTCTATGATGCGCACCGAATCCTTATACGAGCTTTACTTAAAACATCCTATAGTATGTACTGATACCCGTAACATTATAGCAGGATGCTTCTTCTTTGCCCTCAAGGGAGAGAACTTTGATGCAAATACATTTGCTGTTAAGGCCGTTGAAGCCGGGGCAGCTTTTGCTGTTATAGACAATCCCGACATAGAAACAGACCCAAGACTAATTCTTGTTCCAGACGTGCTTACCGCCTTGCAGGAATTGGCCAAACATCACCGCAGCCAACTAAATATTCCCGTAATCGGTTTAACTGGAAGCAACGGTAAAACCACTACTAAAGAACTGATCAATGCTATACTTGCAGAGAAATACCGGGCTTTCGCCACAAAAGGGAACCTAAATAACCACATCGGCGTCCCTATTTCTATTTTATCTATCACCTCAGAAATAGAAATTGCTGTTATTGAGATGGGCGCAAACCACCAGAGGGAAATTGAATTTCTATGCACAATTGCCCAGCCAACACACGGCCTTATCAGCAATGTAGGGATGGCGCATCTCGACGGATTTGGTGGATTTGAGGGGGTAAAAAAAGGCAAGGCCGAATTATACGCCTATCTAAAAGTTAATCATGGTACTGCATTTATCTACCGCAACAACCCATACTTACTTGAAATGAGTAAGGCGGCGGCATTGAATAAGGTAGTTTATTATGGTTCCGAAAAAGAAGATCCCATATCAGGAGCGCTAATAAGTACTGACCCGCTTATCAAGCTTCGCTGGAAAAATAGCGAAGGCGAATATCAAGTATCAGCTAACCTAACGGGAACCTACAATTTCGAAAACATATTGGCCGCTATTTGCATCGGTCAGTATTTTGAGCTCAGTCCTACACAAATTAACGGCGGATTAGCGGGCTATCTTCCAAACAACAATCGGTCTCAAATTACCAAAACAGTTAATAATACAGTTATATGTGATTTTTATAACGCCAATCCAAGTAGTATGACGGCTGCATTAAACAACCTTGAACAACTTGATGCTGCTAACAAAGCAATTATTATTGGGGATATGTTTGAGCTTGGTCCAGAATCGGCAGCGCAACACCAGCTGATTGCCAAACAAGCCGAAGCGTTAAATGCCAAGCTCCTTATATTTATCGGCAATCACTTTCTTAGCAATAAAGAACAGATTAAAGGATTGTTTTTTGCAAGCCCAAAAGAAGCATTGGCATACCTAACTGCATCGCCCGTTAAAAACAGCATGGTTCTTTTAAAAGGATCACGCGGAATGGCTTTAGAGCAATTACTCCCCTTGTTGTGATATTTTTATCCCAGCATCGCTAACTTCCCGAAGTGGATTGTCGCGCATGTTCTGCTCTACTTCAAACCGGTATTTACCTGCCTTCGGGAATTTGTAGTTGGTAAGTAGCGGAAGGGTGTATGTAAATAAGTTTCCAGAACCTGAGCCTATCCACTGCCCATCCTGTAGCGCCAATCGGTATTCATACCTTTTCGTTTGTTTTTTTTCTCTGGCGCCGTCAATGTGAAGTAAAACAAATAGGTTGGCATACCGGTAATTTGCCGTATGGCGCAGTTTAAGGTAAATGTTAAACAACTTTGCCGGGTCTTTTACTTCTACCACAGCACTAATTTTGTTGGCGTAACTCCAATTTCTTGAAGGCATGGCAACATTGCTGTCTAT
Organism: Pedobacter sp.; assembly: GCA_025351765.1. GTDB lineage: Bacteria > Bacteroidota > Bacteroidia > Sphingobacteriales > Sphingobacteriaceae > Pedobacter. Next base: position 128,197 of record JANXVH010000170.1, on the reverse strand, counting down.
GATATTATTGGTGTCACATCCGCAAAAAAATAAGATCATTAAAGCAGAAAGTGACACCGCTACTTTCAAATTATTCATCTTTAGGCGTATCCTTACTTTTATTTCTGCGGTTTTTGTTCCTGTTCCTATTCTTGTTCGGAGATGGCTGAGTGGTTACAATAGCGTCACCAGAAACTTCGCCAACCGGCTTTGGCTGCGGGTTATTCTCTAGCTTTCTTTGTTCAGGACGATTCCTAACATGTTGTGGTGGCTTAATTGTTTGCGCCGGCTTATTTCTATTGTTGTTGTTCCTGTTATTCTTGTTCCTTGGTTTGTCGTCAAGACGGGTTAGGCTGTCTTGCCCAACCACATTTTCGTAATCAGGTGCTTTCTCTACTACCGCCGCTGGCGTTAATTGAAGGGCCTCTTCTTTCAAGTTTACCGGCTTCTGACCCTTCTTATTCATGGCCATGATTTCCTTAACCCTATCCACTTTTAAAGGAATCCAATCTTCTGTATTAGGGTAAGCAAACCACATCACCTTTTTAAAGATATCTGTTTTCTGGTGTCTTGCAACGCCAATTTCCGTTTGCAGGCTTTCAATACGATCCGGAATATCCTTCAATGCATCTAAATAAGTATCCAGCTCGTAGTTTAAACAGCATTTAAGCTTACCGCATTGCCCGGCTAACTTTAAGGTGTTTAAAGATAAGTTTTGATACCGTGCCGCAGCGGTTGATACGGTTTTGAAATTGGTTAACCAAGTAGAGCAGCACAACTCTCTGCCACAAGAACCTATTCCGCCTAACCTTCCGGCTTCCTGCCGCATTCCAATCTGTCTCATTTCGATCCTGATCCTGAATGTTTCTGCCATTTTTTTAATCAGTTCCCTAAAATCAACGCGACCTTCTGCTGTATAAAAGAACGTAGCTTTGGTTTTATCTCCCTGATAATCAACATCACTAATCTTCATAGAAAGACGCAGATCCAGCGCCAATGTGCGTGCCTTGTGCATGGTTTCCCATTCTAAACCCTTGGCCAGTTTCCATTTTTCTACATCAGCTTCTGTAGCTTTTCTATATACCTTTCTGGTAACATGTTCCATAGCCGTTTTACGGCGTTTCATTTGTGTTCTAACCAGTTCACCAGTTAAAGAAACATGCCCTATATCATAGCCACCAGTGGGTCCTTCAACAGCAATAAGCTCTCCTATTTCTAGGTAAATATTATCTGTATTGAGAAAGAACTCTTTTCTGGCTCCTTTAAATTTAACCTCTATAACAGGAAAGGGTTTATAATTAGATGGCATATCCAAGTTGGACAACCAATCGTAAACTTCCATTTTCCCGCAGCCGCCAGTAAGGCAAGAACCATTACTTTTGCAGCCCGATGGAGCGCAACCGCCTCCTGTAGAACAACTTCCACATCCCATATTAATTGTATATATATTGAGTCCCTTGCGGGAACGTTTTAAACTTAATTATTTTGACTAGCTGTAAAGATACATCTAAAAACAAGATTTTAGGATTTGCATTTCGCTCTACATGGTAATGCGCTTTTTCAAGCACTGTTATAATGGCATCCGCCATGTTTAGATCCAGCACATGTGCTGATAGTTTTTTTGCTGTTTGCAATGCCAGCGGCGGTAATTTAACCAGTTCGTCCGCTCCGCTAATCAACAAGCTGCACTCCCGCATAAAGCTAATTCCATACTTTAAGAAGTTCTTTTGATTTTCTCTGCCCCAAACCGCTACCTGTTCTACAAAAACGGTTAGTTCCAGCACACGGTTACCGTAACCCATCCTTAACCACTCCGCAAACTTCTCCGAGTTTTCATTTTGGGTATTGGCCACCAGTTGTTTCGCTTCTATTAAATTGCCATCTGCAAGGAAGGCATATTCTGTAGCCTGATTTTCAGACAGTCCGTGCTTTTCCATCAGGTAGGTTTCAACTGTTTCAAATGGAAGCTTAGGTATTTTTACAATTTGCGTCCGCGAGAGTAAGGTAGATAGGATTTGATCCTGGTTATTGGCCACCAAAATAAATAGGGTATTTGCAGGGGGTTCTTCAATAATTTTTAACAGTGAGTTGCCTTCTTTTTCCAGGTATTCTGGCAGCCACATGATCAGTACTTTGGTATCGCCTTCAAAAGCTTTATAGCTCAGCTTTTTTATAATGTCATGGCACTCGGCAATATTAATATTTGCCTGTTTGTTATCTGCGCTTAACTTAGACCGCCAAATATCTAAATCTATATACGGATCTTCCAGTAGCAAGCTTCTCCATTCGTCCAACACATCAACCGCTATTTTTACATCTTTAGATGCAAAAAAAGGATAGGAGAAATGCAGATCCGGATGAATATAACGTTCGTATTTCCTACAGGATGAGCAAACGCCACAGCTATCGTCTGCCTTTTTGTCTACACAATTGATAAACTGCGCATAGGCGATTGCCAGTAAAAGTGCGCCGCTTCCATCGCAGGATAAAAACAATTGCGCGTGACTGATCCTGTTATCTGTTACAGATTGAACCAATTGTTGCTTAATATGCTCCTGCCCTATGATGTTCTTAAATTGCATTTGGTGCAAAATAGTAAATTTTGATCAATATAATTTCCCCTTAAAATCATTGTTTCGTAAAAGCATCAACATCGGTAGGGAGAAGTGTCTTGCTCTAGGCTGGTTAACCTTTTGGTTGGGTTTTGGTTAGGTTTGGTTGGGTAAAAGGTGCCTTTTCCCAAGCAAAGCCCAACCAAGACCCGATTAAGACCCAACCAAGCACAGGAGCAAACCCTTACCAAAACTTAACCTGGTGTAAACAAATCACACCAAATAGCTATCTTTGACCCAAAGAAGTCAGTCAAACATCACTCCCCATATGTCCAGAATTATTGCCTTTGATTACGGAACAAAAAGAATTGGGATTGCCGTTACTGATCCGCTGCAAATCATTGCAACCGGACTGGACACCATCCACCCCAAAGACATTATGGCTTATTTAAAGCAATACCTGTTAACTGAAACGGTAGTAGCCTTTGTATTTGGTGATCCAAAACAAATGGATGGCAGTCCGTCAGATTCTGCACAGCACGTTAAAGGTTTTGCTAAAACTTTGAGAAAGACCTATCCAGAGATCCCGCAGCACTGGGTTGATGAGCGTTTTACTTCTCGCCTTGCGCAACAAACCATTATGCAAAGCGGATTAAAAAAGCAAGACCGACAAAATAAAGAACGGGTAGATACCATCGCCGCAACCATTATCCTGCAATATTTTATGGAACAGCCCCGTTAATTGAGGGTGCGTACACTAAACCGATATGATAGAAGAAAATCTGCAACAGCTGCTGCTTAATTACTGCGAGCCTGAAAGCGACCTGTTAAAAAAAATTGACAGAGATACTCAGCTTAAGGTGTTGATGCCGCGGATGTTATCTGGCCATTATCAGGGAAGGGTGCTCAGCATGATCAGTAAAATGGTTAATCCGACAACGGTACTGGAGATTGGCACTTTTACGGGCTACGCTACTTTATGTCTGGCCGAAGGCCTGAGTAATGATGGCGTAATTTACACCCTAGACATTAATGAGGAGCTGGAAGATATGGTGAGGGGCAATTTTGCAACTTCGCCATACAACGAAAAGATCAAGTATATTATTGGAGATGCCACGGCAAGTATTGGTTCTTTAAACAAGGTTTACGATTTGGTTTTTATTGATGCCGACAAAAAGAATAACGGAAACTACTACGACATGATTTTTGAGAGCGTAAGGCCAGGGGGTATAATTATTGTAGACAATGTACTGTGGAGTGGCAAGGTCTTGAGTAATGAACAAGACAAAGACACCAGGAATATTACTACATTTAACGATAAGATTGCTGCCGATAACCGTGTTGAAAAGCTAATCCTTCCTGTAAGGGACGGCCTTTTTATCATCAGAAAAAAAACAAATTAATGAACAGAAGCATACTTTACCTCCTCCTCTTTACCCTTATTTTATCCTCTTGTAAAAGCCGGAAATACAGTCGCAATAACAAGCAAATAGAAAAAGCGGCAACCAAGGCCAATCCAGATTATAAATCGCGCACCACCCTTTCTTATATAGAAGAATTTAAGGCCGTTGCCATGCAAGAAATGAATACTTACGGCATACCGGCAAGTATTACGCTGGCACAAGGTATTGTGGAATCTGGTAGTGGCAACAGCAGTTTGGCCAGGTTTGCAAACAACCACTTCGGCATAAAATGTACATCAGAGTGGAAGGGAAAAGGATACTTTAAAGATGACGATCAGGCTAATGATTGCTTTAGGGTGTATAAAGATGCGCGGGAATCTTACAAAGACCATTCTGAGTTTTTAAAGCGTAAGCGCTATAGCTTTTTATTTGAGTTGGATAAAAACGACTATAAGAACTGGGCGCTCGGTTTAAAGCAGGCTGGATATGCGACCAATCCTAAATATCCGGATATGCTGATTGGGATTATTGAAAAGTACCAACTGTACCAATATGACACGCCAGAATCTGAAACGGAGAAGCTAAAAAGGGAGGACAGGGTATTTACAGAGATCAACGCGAACATGCCAAAAGAGTATAAGAAATTTACTCCTGTAGATGCCCCTCCATCAAAACTGGTACTTAAAGTTCCTGATACTACTCAAGTAAATCCTGTTAAAATTGTAGCCATAATATCATCTGCTAGTACTACGGCTTCGGGTGGAGCAGTTTCACCAACAGATAAAACTTATATTGTTAAACAAGGAGACACCCTTTACAATATTTCAAAAAGATTTAACATCAGCATTGATGACCTTAAAAGCATCAACAGCCTTTCTGCAGATGGCATTAAAATTGGCCAGAAGCTAATAATAGTTAAATAATGTTAAGGTGGGTGTGCTTCATTTGGTTAACTTGTAGCTTTGTAACCTTATGAGATTTTTTTTCCTGTTACTATTATTTCTTGGTATTACTGTCCGGCTCTTTGCACAAACCGGAACAGTGCAGGGTTTTGTGATGGATAAGGATTCTAAGCTTAGACTGGCAAAGGTTTATATTTACAATTCACATGCTGATGAAGGGATTTATAATACCACCAAAGGAGAATTTAGAATAAAGGGCCTTGCAGGCGATACCTTGTTTGCTGTTTTACAAGGATATGCTGTTGATACGGTAGTATTGAAAAGCCAATCTTCCATTTATTTTCAATTGAAATCATTGGGCATTAACTTGCAGGAAGTATCGATCACCGGAAGAAAACTTACCCCAAAGGAGCTTTACGATAAACGGCTTAAAGAATACAAGTATAAGCTAAATAAAGGGAGCATGAAAGATATGCTAAGTCTGGGCCCCGGCGGCGTGGGCCTAGGAATTGATGCCATATATAACCTGTTGAGTAGGGAAGGTAAAAATGCAAGACATCTGCAAAAAATATTGGAGCGGGATTATAAGGAGTCTATTATAGATTTTCGGTTTAATCCAAATTATGTTAAAACTATTTTGCAGCTAAATGATTCTGTTTCAACCGACTTTATGGAGCAATACCGGCCAACGTATGATTTCGTGCTCAGCGCTTCTGATTACGCATTTGTGGTGTTTTTAAGGAACAGCTTTGCGAGTTATAAACGCAACCCGGCGGCCTTCAGGTTACAGCCACTTCAGAAGCTGGATGTTAAAGAGTTTTAATAAAAAGCTTAATTAAACTTTTAATAAGTCACTTTTTTGTTTTTCTTTGTAATGATGAAGCGTTTTAATATCTGCCTGTTGTTATTACTTCTCGTGTCCTCGGCCTTGGTGGCTCAGGAAATCGACACCATTCCTATTAACACTAAAGGGTTGGAAATCAAGTTAAAACGCAGTCCGCTTCCCACACGCATGGGGTCAATCCTATACAAACCAACACTTATTGCTCCGCTTGTTCTGACCGAGAAAATAAATTATTGGAGAACCAGCACTCAGATTGGCATTGATGTAAACCAGGGAGCCTTTTCAAAAAACTGGAAAGCGGGGGGAGTAAACTCTCTTGCGCTTGGAGGTCTTATTAACTATAGGGCAGCCTACAGTAAGGAAAGCTACAGTTATACCAGTGAGCTTAGGATGGAATACGGAAAGATTAGAAACAAAGATCAGCTTCAAAAAAAGACACGAGATAGAATATATTGGGACAATAAAGCCAACTTTCAGTTTTCTAAGAGCTGGTTCTTTTATGGCTCTGTTACATTAGAAACACAGTTTGATAGGGGATATGCTTATTATAAAGATAAAGACAAAGATAATGCTGAGCAACAAAGCTTGATCTCAAAATTTATGGCGCCTGGATACCTTACAGAATCCATCGGTTTTGAGTACAGACCAGTACCTTATTTTTCTACCAGAATTGGTACAGGAACTGCTAAACAAACCTTTTTGTTAGATACAGCGGTAATTAATCCAAGATTCAATGGTGGTAATTTTGGCTTAAGGCGGCGTCAGGGCGCAAGGCCTCCTCAAACTTTTAGAAATGAGTTGGCTTTTCAGGTAACCAGTGAACTGCGTGACAAACAGATTTTAAAAAATGTTTTCTTATACGCAAGGTACAATATGTTTATCCCTTACGACAGGAAGTTAGAACACATAGATCACCGTTTGGATATGACCCTAAGGTCAAGAATTAACAAGTTTATGGAAGTAAAGATCAATGCGGTTGCCTTGTTTGATAAGGATTCTGATCCGGAAGTTCAGGCCAGTCAGAATTTATCACTTGGCTTTGGTTTTACGTTTCCAAGGTAATATAGCTTCCTAGTCAGCCTAATTTTTTCTCTTTTGACCCACCTATATGATCAATAAACATTAAACGGGGCCAAACTTTACAAGCAAAATTTAATAACTTTGCAGCTTATACATTTAACACTAAGCATTAAAGAAGATGTTTGATAATTTACAGGACAAGCTAGACCGCGCATTTAAAGTTTTAAAAGGACAGGGTAGTATTACAGAGATCAACGTGGCAGAGACCATGAAAGAGATCCGTAAAGCGCTTTTGGATGCAGATGTAAATTATAAGACCGCTAAAATCTTTACTGATGATGTTAAGGAAAAAGCTTTAGGAGCAAATGTCTTAACAGCTGTATCTCCTGGTCAGTTGCTGACCAAGATCATGAATGATGAACTTACCGCGCTAATGGGCGGTGAAGTAACGGAGCTTGACCTGAAGTCTAATCCAACAATTATCCTTATTGCAGGACTAAACGGTGCGGGTAAAACAACCTTTACCGGTAAACTGGCCTTACACCTAAAGAATAAAGGCAAAAAGCCGTTATTGGTTGCTGGCGACGTTTATCGCCCTGCGGCAGTTGATCAGTTGCAAATACTTGGTGAGCAGGTAGGTGTTCCGGTGTATGCGAATAAGGAATCTAAAGATCCTGTAGCTATTGCACTTGAAGGGATTGCCGAAGGTAAAAAGAACAACAATAACGTAATTATCATAGATACGGCAGGTCGCCTTTCAATTGATGAAAGCTTAATGAACGAAATTTCTGAAGTAAAGGCTAAGACTAAGCCTCATGAAATTTTGTTTGTAGTAGATGCCATGACCGGTCAGGATGCTGTAAATACAGCAAAAGTGTTTAACGACAGGCTTGACTTTACCGGTGTAGTCCTTACCAAACTGGATGGTGATACCAGGGGTGGGGCAGCACTGTCTATTAAATCTGTAGTTAACAAACCGATTAAATTTATTGGTACCGGCGAAAAGATGGAAGCACTTGATGTGTTCTATCCAGAGCGTATGGCCTCTCGTATTTTAGGTATGGGTGATGTAGTTTCACTTGTTGAACGCGCACAATTGCAGTTTGATGAGAAAGAAGCAGCAGAATTGCAGAAAAAGATCCGTAAGAATAAGTTTGATTTTAACGACTTCTATAGCCAGATTCAGCAAATCAAGAAAATGGGTAATATGAAGGATTTGATGGGCATGATTCCGGGTGTTAGCAAAATGATGAAGAACGTTGACATTGAAGACGATGCTTTTAAAAGCGTAGAAGCTGTTATCCAATCTATGACTAAATATGAGCGTGAAAACCCTGATAGCATACAACAAAGCAGACGCCTTCGTATTGCTAAAGGATCTGGCACCAAGGTAGAGGAGGTTACTAAGCTTATTAAACAATTTGAGGACATGCGTAAGGTAATGAAGCAATTCTCAAATCCTGCTGCAGCAGCTAAGATGATGCGCAACATGCCTAAAATGCCGCAAGGAAAAATGTAAAAAAACTTCTTTTATTTTTACCGCTTTATCAATAATTCTACAGTGTTTAGCAGGTACAATTTTACCTACTAAATATGCTTGTAAAAACTTATGGGAGCGCTGTGTTTGGCGTAAATGCCTTAACAATTACTATAGAAGTGAGCATTGGTAGTGGAAACAGGTATCATATTGTAGGTTTGCCTGATAACGCCATCAAAGAAAGTTTAAGGCGTATTGAAAGTGCCATACAATCGGCAGGTTTAAAAATGCCCCGTCAAAAGATAGTAATTAATCTTGCCCCTGCAGATATAAGAAAAGAAGGCTCTTCTTATGATTTGCCAATTGCCATTGCCATTCTTGCTGCATCAGGGCAAATAGATATAGACGAGATCGATAAATATTTTATTATGGGTGAGCTTTCCCTTGACGGGGGATTGCAACCAATTAAAGGAGCTTTACCTATTGCTATACAAGCCAGAACAGCAGGATTTAAAGGCTTTATCCTCCCTAAAGACAACTCTAGAGAAGCGGCCATTGTAAGTGAGCTGATGGTTTACGGCATGAATAACTTAAAAGATGTGATCTCTCTATTTACCAAAACCGAACAGCATGAGCCGGTTATTGTAAAAACAAGGGACGAGTTTTTTGAAAAGGTAAACGCTTACGACCACGACTTTTCTGATGTAAAAGGTCAGGAAAACATTAAGCGTGCGTTAGAAATTGCTGCCGCGGGTGGCCATAACCTCATATTAATTGGTCCGCCGGGATCAGGAAAAACAATGCTCGCGAAGCGATTGCCCGGAATACTTCCGCCTTTAAGTCTGCAGGAAGCATTGGAAACTACCAAGATACACTCTGTTGCCGGAAAACTCGGCGCAGCCGCTACCCTGATGACAGAACGCCCTTACCGCAGCCCCCATCATACCATATCTGATATGGCTTTAGTAGGTGGTGGCGCAAACCCTCAACCTGGCGAGATTTCCCTGGCTCATAATGGCGTTCTGTTTTTAGACGAATTACCAGAATTTAAAAGAAGTGTTTTGGAGGTAATGCGTCAGCCACTGGAAGACAGGCATGTAACCATTTCACGTTCTAGGCTTAGTGTAGATTATCCGAGTAGCTTTATGCTTATCGCTTCTATGAACCCCTGTCCCTGCGGATTCTATAACCACCCAGAAAAAGAATGCACCTGCCCGCCAGGAGTTGTTCAAAAATACCTTGGTAGGATATCAGGGCCACTGCTAGACCGGATTGACCTGCATGTTGAAGTTACACCTGTAGCCTTTAATGAATTGACCTCTGTAGTTTCTGGTGAAAGAAGTGAAGTGATTAGAAACAGAGTGATAGACGCTAGGAATATTCAGTACCAACGGTTTATCACCGACCATAAGTTGCACTATAATGCACAGATGAGCCCAAATATGGTTAGACAAATATGCCAAATTGACCCGGCAGGACAAGCCCTTATTAAAAAAGCAATGGAAAAGCTTGGTTTATCAGCAAGGGCTTATGACAGGATATTAAAGGTATCCCGCACCATTGCAGACCTGGCCGGTAGTGACGCCATTCAACTGGAACACCTGGCAGAGGCCATCCATTACAGAAGCTTGGATAGAGATAGCTGGTCGGGCTAATCTTCTTCTTCAGGCTCCTCGTCTTCTTCCTCCTCAGGTATGTGGGCAAGTATTTCTCTTCCAATACTGTTGACTTCTTCATCTGTCTCAAAGATTGGTGTTCCAGTCTCAGCATCTAGCTTTATCCACTGGAGGTCTGTATCTTTTTGGATGGAAACGTACTCTTTACCATCTTTAAAAACTACATAAGTATCATTCCCCTCTGGGAATACTGCGTAATCGATATCTCCTATTTGAACGTCAAAAGGTTGTTGCATAATTTTAATTCTCTATTAAAGTGTAGACTATGGCCCATAAATTTTAATTTGCAGGACAAACCTCAAGTCCGCAGACATGAAAAAAATCCTATCAAGGGTCTTGATGTTTACCAGAGCTATTTCCCGCACAAACAAAGATAATAAAATGGAAACTTATAAATGGCCAGATGCGCAAGCTCCACTAGCAGAAATTAAACCTATAACACGCATACAGCATGGAGACACGGTAATTGACAACTATTACTGGATGATAGACTATTTTAAAAAAGGACCAGACAGTACTAATGTGGTCAACTATCTTACTGCCGAGAACAGCTACCTGGATACAATGATGAGCGGCTCTAAAAACCTGCAAAAAAATCTGTTTAATGAACTTAAAGGAAGGATTAAAGAAAAAGACGCATCTGTTCCTGTGTTAAAAAACGGTTATTTCTACTATACAAAAACTGAAGATGGAAAGCAGTATTATAAGTATTGCCGCAAAAAAGGAAGTCTTGAGGCAAAAGAAGAGGTGCTGCTGGGTAGCCAAGTTAAGGGCCACAAAGACGGATAAACACATCCTTTTGTTAAAAACAGATATGGATTTTGGACATGGCGGCGCTTCAGGCAGATTTGATTACCTAAACGATATTGCACTCAACTACAGCTTTCTTTTGGCTTTAGAAGGGATATCAAAATAGCTAAAAATCAAACCTGACCTTTAAACCTGTGCCCATAAGGCGCAGGTTTTCTTTAGAGATATCCTTCATAGGAATTTTAATAAAAGGCTCTATGCCTATAAATCTGTCTTTGGATAGTTTTTGCCGATAGCCAAAAGAAAAGTTATAAAAACCGATTAGATTCCTTTTGCTGACTTCAGCCGGATCGGCACTTTCTGTCACCTTCTGGGTAAGCAAATAGGATTGCTGTTTAAGATCTCCTGATGGAGAAACGGTTGTACTTTGCATCACTCTGTTTTGCTGGTACGTGTTGCTTTGTTTCTGATTAATTACTGCAAAAGCAGAAACTCCTGCATTGGCATAAAAACTTTCACTTAACTTATACTTGAACTCAAGAGGTATGTCTATCCCGGTAAGTTGAGTGCTTACCCCCTCCAAATTTTTACTATCACTGGCAAATGCACTATTGGAGGGCGAGTTATAATACTGCTGACCTGTGCCTATTTTTTTTGAGGCATCCATCTCATTGTAAGAAAGCCCCGAACCTATGGAAACTTTTTTAGAAATATGATATGCCATACTCATTCCATAACCCATATTCAATTTTTTGGAATTCCCGATAGCGGGGGCAACGATAACTCCAAGATCCCACTTATCTGTGGCGGCAGGCTTTGCATTAGCCTGACTATTGGATGCATTTTCTTTGGCTAAAAACTCATCCAGCGTAATCCCCCTTACCTTCTTCTCTATTTGTACACCCGCAGGCACCTCTGTGCCACTAGCTATTGGCTCCTTCTTTATTTCTGGATCTTGGGTTACAGAAATTTGACTACTTAAGACACCATTATCAATGATATCCAATGGTTTAGCCGGTTCATTTGCCTTTTTTTTCTTATTCCCAACAAAATCATCTAATGCCTTTTGGTCTCTTGTAACCTCAGGCTTATTCTTGTTATCAGGAAGTGTCTTTTTGACATTTGTTGTTGAGTTAACTGACCGTACTGCATCAACAGACGCCTTATTTTCCTTTTTAACATAGAGAAACAACCCAAAGCTCAGTAAAAGCAATGCCGCAATGCCACTTAATCCACCCATCCAGAAAACAAGACCCCTTTCTCTCCCCTCTTTCTTCTGGAAGTTTTCCCATGCGCCTGGTGAGTACTCCTCCTGATAGTCGGCCAACCCTCCCTTTATGTGAGCAATTAGATCATGCTCATCTGATGCTTTCAAACGCTTAATTGACATACGATTGTATTAAAATTTTTGAATACAGTTCTCTCAATTTATTTTTTGCCCGGGTTAAATAAACCCTGCTCGAGCTACCGGAAATGTTAAGCAGTTTCGAGATTTCATCATGCGAATACCCCTCAATCTCGTAAAGGTTAAATATTACTTTTTGCGTTTCAGGTAAAGCATTTAGTAGGCTCAGGATATCCTGCGCATGCAATTTAGAGATGACGTTTACTACTGTAATAGGCTGCTGACTTTCTTCTATATCATCAACATAAATTCTTACCTTCTTTGTCCTTAAAAAATCTATCGCAGTACGCGAAGAAATTCTTGCTATCCAACCTTTAAAGGCTTTTTGCAACTCGTCTTTGTTTTCAGGAAAGGTAAACGACGCCATATGTTTAAATACCTTCACAAAGCAATCGTTTACCACCTCCTCTGCATCATGCCTATCATTAACATACCGCAAAACCACTCCCATAAGATAGCCGTAAAACGATTTATAGATCGCTTCTTTAGCCTTATTCTTATTTTGTAAACAACCCTTTAGCAGGTCTTCAAGTTGGAGCATTCGCGTCTTAAAAATTCAATTATCTGTGCTGAAAAACAGCCAAGCCAATTTTATTATCATCTGTAGCAGCTTTTAGACCTTTAACCCAAATGGTATAAATCCTTCCGCTCTCAATTTTAATATCAACAAGCGTTGATTCAACAGCCCCGGTTTCTTTATTTTTTAAGTTAAAAGTCACCTTTTCTGCCGCATCTATAGATTCAAAGGTACTATACTCTTTAAATACCTTGTTCGTAAAAAGGTCTGTCTCTTTACCTACAATGGCTAAATTGACAGCGGGAGCATCCGGACTAAGGTTTACAAACCTAACCCTGGCTTTCCCAGCAGCAGGCAATGTTAAATCGTCCTTCAACAACAACAGGCTAACATTTTCCAGTTTTCCGGCAACAAACAATGAGTAGCCCACCGTAGCATCAAGCGTAAAGTTTTCCGCTTTTAGCACTGTTTGTTCACCCTTTTTACGGACGCTAAGTTGCCTTGTACCAGGAAAAAGATTAAGGTAATCGATCTTGGTAGTGTAAGAAAGATCTACCGGTAAGCTGGCTTTAGCATTATCGACATATAAGTCGAGCTTTTCTGTAGTTGGCGAGGCATGTATAATGCTTAATCCTGCAACAGGCTGAGGAGTAAAGCTGTCATCTTTCATACAAGATCCCAATGTAGCGGTGAGCGCAAGCGCTGTAATAAGTGTTTTAATTTTCATCTGATAAATAGTGTTAATATAACAATAGGGTAATGGCCATTAACTCCTTTCCATAAGAAACGACACTATCAAAGCAAACGCTACACGTGTATAAGGATTTATTGAAATTTGCACTGTGTTATCACCAATTACCCTGTCAATTTGACAACATTTTTACTTTGGAATACACATTGATATATGCTTTCTATATTTTAAAATAAGTTAACATATGAGCATAGAAGAAAAAGGAAGTATTTCAATCCATACAGAGAATATTTTCCCAATCATCAAAAAATTCCTGTATTCAGACAATGAGATCTTTTTGAGAGAATTGGTCTCAAATGCCGTAGATGCGGTTCAAAAAATTAAAAGGCTGGCAGCTCTTGGCCAGTACAATGGTGAACTTGGCAATCCACTGGTAGAAGTAGCAGTTGATAAGGAAGCGAAGACCATAACCATATCCGACAATGGATTGGGTATGACTGCCGAAGAGATCAAGAAATATATTAACCAGGTGGCTTTCTCTGGTGCCAGCGAGTTTGTAGAGAAGTTTAAGGATGCAAAAGATGCAAACGAAATCATCGGTAAATTCGGTTTAGGCTTCTATTCTGCCTTTATGGTTTCAGATCTTGTAGAAATCCAAACACTTTCTTATCAAGAAGGCGCTGAAGCAGCTAAATGGGTGTGCGACGGAAGTACTGAGTTTGAAATATCTGCTGGCAACCGTACTTCACGCGGTACTACAATAACTCTACACGTTAATTCAGAATCTGAAGAGTTTTTGGATAACCATAAGCTAGAAGGTATTCTTGATAAATATGGAAAATTCCTTCCTGTGCCTATCAAGTTTGGTACAAAAACTGAACAGGAACCTGATGGAGAAGATGAAGAAGGAAAAGCTAAAACAAAAAGCGTAGAGGTTGATAACATCATCAACACGACTAATCCAATCTGGACAAAAGCACCTGCAGATTTGTCAGATGAAGACTATCTTTCTTTTTACAAACAATTATATCCGTTTTCGGAAGATCCTTTATTTTGGATTCACCTGAATGTAGATTATCCTTTTAACCTTACCGGGGTATTGTATTTCCCGAAGGTGAAAAACGATTTCGACATGCAACGGAATAAAATTAAGCTTTATTCCCGCCAGGTATTTATTACCGATGAGGTAAAAGATATTGTTCCTGAGTTTTTAATGCTACTGCATGGTGTGATAGATTCTCCGGATATTCCTTTGAATGTTTCCAGGAGTTTCTTACAGGCTGACAGTAATGTAAAAAAGATAAATAGCTATATCACCAAAAAAGTGGCAGACAAACTTGCTGAGCTTTTCAATAAAGACCGTAAAGGTTATGAACAGAAATGGGGTGATATTGGTTTATTCGTAAAATACGGAATGGTGAGCGAAGAAAAGTTCAACGATAAGGCAAAAGATTTTGCGTTGTTAACCAATACTAAAAAAGAGAACTTTACTTTGGAAGAATATCATGAAAAAGTTAAAGGTCTTCAAACAGATAAAAACGGACAGGTAGTTTACATTTACTCGAATGATCCGGCTAAACAAGATAGCTTTATCCAGAGCGCCAATAAGATAGATTACGATGTATTGTTAATGGATTCGCCGATAGACAATCATTTTGTTCAGCACCTGGAGCAAAAGCTAGAAAAAACTGCTTTAAAACGTGTTGATTCTAGTGTTGCCAGTAAACTAATTGATAAAGATGATAACGTAGAATCGGTATTGTCTGAGGATCAAAGCAAGGCCGTTAAAGAGGTCTTCGAAAAAGCAATTGTTAAACCCGGCTATACGGTAGAGATTGTTGGATTAAATCCTGAAGAGTTACCAGTAACTGTTACCATGGATGAGTTTATGCGCCGTATGAAAGATATGGCTTCTATGGGTGGCGGTATGGGCTTTTATGGCAGTATGCCGGATAGTTATAAAGTTGCCATTAACGGAAACCATAAACTGATAGCTAAAATACTTGCCTCAGACAATGAGGAAACTAAAGGCATTCTTGCCAAGCAAGCTGTTGACTTAGCTTTATTGGCTCAGGGCATGTTAACTGGTGCAGAATTGACTGCATTTGTAAGCAGAAGTGTGGAGCTGATTTAAGTTGTAGCTAGTCGTAAGATTAAGAATAGGGTGTCTATTACTTTAGGCACCCTATTTTGTTATATTTACAACTATGAGTTCTCAAACTGATAAATCCGGGCAACCCGCCCGGTTCTCCCTCTATTGGGAATTAAAGGTGCTGCTTTATTTAGGGATCTTGCTCCTGAATTCAGGCTTGGGCATTTTGATTTATAAGCACGTAAACACCATTGGTCACGAGGCCATTATTGGTCTTATCTTCGCTTTGAGTGCGGGGTGTTTTTACTATTGCTTTATGCATGGTCTGCCATTTAGCAAACTGCGGGTCAAGACTGAAAGCCCTTTGTTTGATTATGTGCTATTGCTGGGCTGCCTCAGCTTCTTAACTTTTGTAGGTTACCTCCAAAAGGAATATGCTGTGTTTGGCAATGGCTATCGCCTGGCTATTTTTATCCCGATGCTGGTTTTATTTTTTATGTCCTACCGGTTTGACCATCTTGGGGTGCTAAGCATGGCCATTACCAACCTGGGTGTATGGCTGGGGGTTACGGTTACTTCCATAAATTGGTTGATACATAAAGACTATGAGAGCTACGGAGTAAGCTATGAGAAAGGAATGCCAAATTACATTTATTTAGGATTGGGGCTATTGCTGATAGGCCTGGGGTATTTGTCCGCTCGCTTTGATTTTAAAAAACATTTCCGTTTTACCTACCAGCACTTTGGTGTGCATATGGCTTTCATCGCCCTTTTATCGGGTTATTTTGCTCATTTTGATGATGGGATAGCAATATTATGGTCGTTGGGTGTGTTTGCGCTATCTGCATTTTTATATTTTGATTCATTGAAACACCGTTCTTTCTACTTTATCATACTGGCATTTTTGTACTGTTATGTGGCATTAGGCGCCCTGATCTTAAAAGCATTTAGCAACCTTAAGGGTGACGGGCTGTTGTTTATGGGGCTCTTTTACTTCATTGTTTCGGCATTTTTGCTCATCAGGATTTTAATTGGTATTAACCGGAAAATTAAAAGCGATGATCATTTATAATAAGCCCGCGAGCGACTATTATTCGCCAAACATATTTATCCGTGCCGGTCTTTTTATATTGACACTGGTGATTGCTCTAAGCTTGATCGGCTTGCTGCGTTTGCTGCTTGACGATATTTTTATCTTCAACTCTGCTTATTGGTTGTTTCTTGGGCTCTGCTGCTATTTTGCCTTGGAGCTTTCCGTTTCCATGCATCACCACTACCGCTCTGGCGTTGATGACGCCTTGGTTTGGCTGAGCGGCGGGCTGTTATTAGGAGCACTTGTCATGCTGACAGACAATTTAATAAACGGAAATAAGGAACAGGTAATCTCTGGTCTCGTATTGCTGCTGAGTCTCTATTTAACCCTCCGTTTTGCCGATCTGCTTATGGCCGCGGTGTGCTACTTGTCGCTCATTGCTTTTGTATTCTTCTGCTGGGTACACATTCCGGTCTGGGGAATGGCTACCATGCCTTTCCTGATTATGATTGTTGCGGTTGCCAGCTATCTCTTGGTACGCCACTTTAGTAAGAAAACCGAACAGCCTGCTTATAAAAAATGCTTAACAACTGTGTATATGCTAACGCTGCTGGTGCTTTATGCTGCCGGAAATTATTTTATAGTGCAGCGCCTTAGTCCGGCCGCGGAAATTACGCCTCTTACAGATGAACCCGCCATTAAACCCATTCCTTTTGCGTTGTTTTTTTGGTGCTGGACAGTATTGGTTCCATTGTTATACATCGCCTTTGGCTTAAAGCGAAAAGATGTTGTTTTACTAAGGGTGGGGTTATTGCTGCTTGCCGCTGCAACTTTTACAGTTAGGTATTATTACCATGTTGTGGATATAGAATGGGTCTTAGCGCTAAGTGGATTGGTACTGATTGGCATCGCTTACGCTGCGTACCGGTATTTGAAGATTCCTAGATGTGGCTTCACTAAAAACGAACTTGAGCCCAGCAATCAACTTGATAAGCTTAATGGAGGGTCCGTAATCG
The DNA here is from genome assembly GCA_025351765.1 of Pedobacter sp. Lineage (GTDB taxonomy): Bacteria > Bacteroidota > Bacteroidia > Sphingobacteriales > Sphingobacteriaceae > Pedobacter. The sequence continues at coordinate 110,840 of JANXVH010000170.1, read as the reverse complement.
TATCGGAGACCGCAAATACGACTCCCTTACCTATCGACAATCATTTCGGCGGAGGAAGTTTTGGCGGGGGTGGTGCAGGCAGTAATTTTTGAAAGTTCTTTAAGCATCCTGGTACTATAAAGTATACATTTCTGTGTACCTTTGCGAATTGATGGAATATAACGTTCATACTTTGCCAAACGGCATACGCCTTTTACATGTACCCTTTGCTTCGGCAATTTCTCATGCCTGCATTATCATCAATACCGGCTCCAGAGACGAAAAGGAACACCAATCTGGTTTAGCACATTTTATAGAGCACTTAATTTTTAAGCGTACTGAAAAGCGATCTACCAACCAGATTTTAAATAGGCTGGAAAGTGTTGGGGCTGATCTTAATGCCTATACTACAAAAGAATATACCTGCATTCATGCTTCTTTTTTACATGCCTATTTGGATAGGACACTGGAATTATTTAATGACATTGTTTTCCATTCTACTTTTCCAGAAGATGAATTGGATAAAGAAAAAGGGGTTATTCTTGATGAAATTGCTTCCTATCAAGATCAACCTGAAGAAGCAATCTACGACGATTTTGAGGATATGGCCTTCGCAGGCCACCCATTAGGCAGAAATATTCTTGGTACTGTTGATTCTGTTGCAGGGTTAAATCGCAAAGACATTAAGCAATTTATTGCAGATAACTACCATACTGATAAGATCATCATTGCTGTGATTGGAAATTACAGTCTACAAAAGCTAGTTAAAATTGGCACGAAGCATTATGCCTGTGTTCCGCAAAACCTGCGTAAGGCTGAGCGCATAGCTCCATTAAAACAGGAATTATTTACGCGCATACAGCACAAGCCTATTAACCAGGCACATACTGTTTTAGGTTGTTCTGCTTATTCCCTTCACGACCCCAATAAAACTGCTTTATTGCTGCTAAATAATCACTTTGGAGGAACTGGAATGAGCTCTGTTTTAAATCTTCAGATCAGGGAAAAATACGGAATTGCATATACGATAGAGTCCGGATATAGTCCGCTAACAGACACTGGTATTTTTACCATTTATTTCGGTACAGATGCTGAAAAGGTCGACAAAGCCCTTGGCCTGATCTTTAAGGAAATGAAAAAACTGAGGGATAACCCACTTAGCGAAATACAGCTTCAAAAGACCAAACAGAAATTTATAGGGCAAATTGCCCTGGGTGAGGAAAACCGCATTGGACTAATCATATCTATGGCTAAAAGCCTGCTGGAATATGATAGGATTGATGATCTTAAAACTGTATTTAGAAAAATAGAGTCGATCTCCCGAGCCGATATTTTAGCTGTAACCACCGAAATACTAGACGAACGCAATTTGAGTTCTCTAACTTTTTATCCTTTAAACTAATATTTCTACCTTTGTCTCATGAAGTTATCTATTGTAGCATATGGAGATCCTGTTCTTAAAAAAGTTTGCGCTCCTATTGAAGAGGCCTATCCAAATTTGCAGGAATTGATTAAAAACATGTTTGATACCATGTACAACGCCAATGGTGTTGGCTTGGCTGCCCCTCAGGTTGGACTGCCCATCCGTCTGTTTATTGTAGATACGGGCAGCGATGATAAAGACCGTTATAAAAAGGTGTTCATTAATGCTGAGATGATAGAAGAAACCGGAGTGTTATGGGCTTTTAATGAAGGTTGTCTTAGCATTCCAGACATAAGGGAAGACGTGATGCGTAAGCCTAATATCCGTATTAAATACTATGATGAGAATTGGGCGTTACATGAGGAAGATGTTACAGGTATGGCCGCTCGCGTGATACAGCATGAGTATGATCATATTGAAGGGACACTCTTTACTGATAAGCTTGGACTACTGCGTAAAAGAATGCTCCAAAGCAAGCTAGATAATATTTCTAAAGGGAATATTAAAGCTGATTATAAGATGCGCTTCCCCAATCAACGTAAGAAACGTTAATTGTCTGAGCTCCGGCTCTTATCCCCTTTAAAGATAGATTGCATTAGTTTACCCCACGCAAAAGGGTTGAGAAGCGGATTGGTCTGGGTCATGTTCTTGTTTAGGGAATTATAATGATTTAACCTGAAGTTTGCGCTTTGGATTTCTCCACCATCCCTAGGTAAGGTAACCATTAAGCCTCTAATACTTTGTTTGGATAGGTTTTTTATAGCAATTAGGTAATCATCATCTGCAATTTTCATCGTCATAAAATCCTTTGTAAAATCTTCTACCGTAGCCCAAGGGTACACCCTTACGGTAGGAAGATTAACAATCTCTGATTTTAGTTTAACTATTGCAGTATATTTTGTTTCATTGATATCAGCTGGAATAGGCAATAGCAAATCCCGATAGCCTACTGCCGTATAAAGGATAGTATCGCCCGGATGGGCAATAAAAGAAAAGAAGCCCTTATAATTGGCTGCGTATTTTTGCTCTTTATTGCTCAAGTTGGTAACCGTTACGTACGGTACAACGGTATTACTATCAACATCTGTAATAATTCCAGAAAACTGTATTAGTTTCTTATTATCAGTTATTTGCTGCGCAAATACTGAAGAAACAAAAAGAAGCAATAAGATGGTTAAAGCATACTTCATTATACAAATTTACCTGTATTAAACAACACGACTAGTTAAATTGTGTTAAAATGGTTAAACTGGTTCGGCTAGGTTTATGGCTACAACAGACGTAATTTGGGGTACAGCTTTCACGATGGCTTGTTCAATTCCTGCTTTCATGGTCATGAAACTCATTTTGCAAGATCCGCAGTTTCCCAACAATTTCAATTTAACTACATTATCCTCCGTAATTTCCTCTATGGCAACATCACCCCCATCGGCTAATAAATATGGGCGGATACTTTCCAATGCCTGCTCTACTTGTTCTGTTAAATTCATTGGTTTTATATTAGAGTATAAAAATAGTAAAATTTTATCAATTAGGTGATTGCATTGTTTATCGCGATCTGCTGTGCTACTCTTCCAGCAATTTCTGAAAACGTTTTACTAAGTAAATTCTCTTTGCTTAACGCTATTGGAGAGCCGCTATCGCCTCCTTCAGAAATGCCTTGTACTAGTGGGATCTCTCCAAGGAAAGGCACATCAAAGGATGTAGCAAGCTGCTTACCTCCGTCTTTACCAAAAAGGTAGTATTTGTTTTCTGGAAGTTCTGCCGGGGTAAAATAGGACATGTTTTCAATAACGCCCAAAACAGGGATATTGATCCCGGGCATTTTAAACATTGCCAGTCCTTTACGGGTATCGGCCAATGCCACTTGCTGTGGTGTTGTTACGATTACAGCGCCTGCTATAGGAAAGCTTTGTGTAATGGTGATATGTATATCGCCGGTTCCAGGTGGAAGATCTACAATTAGATAATCCAGTTCTCCCCAATCGGCATCATTAAACAATTGTTTTACGGCATTGGAAGCCATTGGTCCGCGCCACGGCACAGGCTGATCTGGATCTGCAAAGAAGCCAAGTGATAATAGTTTGATACCATATTTCTCAATTGGCAAGATTAATGTTTTGCCGTCTTCGGTTTCCCTGGCAGATGGCTTGGCACCAACCAGAGCAAACATGGTTGGTACAGAAGGGCCATAGATGTCTGCGTCTATTAGTCCGACTTTAGCCCCCTCGGCCGCAAGCGTTACCGCCAGGTTGCTTGCAACAGTAGATTTACCGACACCGCCTTTCCCTGAAGAAACGAGGATAATATTTCTGATATCTTTAAGTTGAGTAGTATCCATTGGTTTGGTAACTCTTGAGGTTACATTAATGTTGACCACAGCATCTTTACTTACAAAATGCTTTACAGCGTTGTTGCAGGCGTTTTTTAGCATGTCTTTCATAGGACATGCCGGGGTAGTTAACTCTAGCGTGAAACTAACATTATTACCTTCAATATTAAGATCCTTGATCATGTTAAGGGTAACCAGGTCTTTCTTTAGATCCGGGTCTTCTACGTTCCTTAGCGCGGAAAGCACTTGTTCTGGACTTATCATCATTAACCGCAAATTTAGCCCTTATTTAATTTTATATGCCCCATTTTATTGTAATTTTATCGCAAATAAACTTTTAGTTTGTATTGAACGTTTAGCATTAAACACTTAATTTACAACATGCGCCTTCCAAAAATTACCATCCCTAAAAAGTACCTGAAAATAGGTGCATGGGTTTTAGGGATAATAATCCTTTTCACTGCAATAGCAGGCACTATCGCCTATGGCAAAAGAGAGGCTTTGCTTAGAACAATGATTGCCAAGGCCATTAAAAAAGCGGACAAAGATTACGCCCTGGAAGTGAACATTGGCGAGGCAGGATTTAGCGGGCTAAGTACTGTACATATGACCAATATTTCTGTGGTGCCAAAGGACCGTGATACTTTAAGCCATATAGCAGATCTTACTATCGGTGTAAAATTGTTTCCGCTGCTTTTTGGAAATGTAAAGCTCTCTGAGATGACCTTAAACGACGGTAAGATCAGTCTTGTATTTAGGGATTCTATAAGTAATATCGATTTTATATTAAAGCGAAAAAAGAAGGACAATACGGATAAGTCTAAGATAGAGCTCTCTAAAATTGCCAGCAACCTACTGAACCAGATTCTTTACAAGGTGCCGGATGATATGGAAATCAAAAACCTGATCCTGGCGGTTAATGACAATGATACCGCAAAACTTTCTTTTCTTGCTACAACGGCAACAATAAAGAGTGGGCTGCTTAAATCTATCATTAAAGTGAATGACACTGAAGCTACCTGGCATTTTGACGGTGAAGTACGTGCAGGAAGCAAACACTTTGACGTTATGATGTTTGCAGACAACAAAAAAGTTGAATTGCCTTACTTGAACAATAAATTGCACGCAAAGCTTAGTTTTGATACCATAAGAACTGTTTTAAAAGGCGCTGGTTATAATGGAGATGATTATAAGATAGAAGGATCATGGTCTGTTAAAAACCTGTTGATAAACCACGCTAAAATTGCAGGAAATGACATTGTTGTTTCTGAAGCAAGGATAGAAGCAGATTTGTTAGTTGGGCCAAACTATGTGGCACTTGATAGCACATCAACTGTGTTTTTGAAAAAGGCAGAGATTCATCCTTATCTTAAATACACATTAAGTCCGAATAAGATTTACGAGGTTAAAATTAATGCCCTTGAGCAGGATGCGCAGGAAATACTGAATGCTTTTCCACAGGGCTTATTTGAATCGCTGGAAGGTTTAAAAGTAGGTGGAAAAGTAAAATATGCCCTGAACTTTTACCTGGATAGTTCTCGACCAGATAGCGTTAAGTTTGATTCTAGACTTACGCCCTACAACTTTAAAATTGTAAAGTGGGGAAAGACCAACCTTCAAAAGATAAACGAGCCTTTTGTATACACCCCTTACGAGTATGGAAAACCGATGCGGAATATTACTATTGGGCCCTCAAATCCAAACTATACTCCCCTTTCTGAAGTATCAAGTAATTTCAAAAATGCCATTTTGACATCAGAAGATCCTTCATTTTTTTCCCATAAAGGATTTGTGCTGGAATCCATTCGTAAGTCTTTTGCCGTAAACTTTAAAGAAAAGAAATTTGTACGTGGAGGAAGTACCATCTCCATGCAATTGGTTAAAAACGTTTTTTTAAGCAGGAAGAAAACACTTGCCCGTAAAGCAGAAGAAATTCTTATTGTATGGTTAATTGAAAACAATCGGTTAATTAGTAAGAACAGGATGCTGGAAGTATACTTCAACATTATTGAAATGGGGCAAAATGTTTATGGTATTGGAGAAGCTACACGACACTATTTCGGTAAAAAACCTGCTGAATTGAATATTGGAGAAGGTATATTTTTGGCCAATATAGTGCCCCGACCAAAAGCTGCTTTGTATAAATTTACAGGAGGGGGGGGGTTAAAAGATTACATGTACAAATACTTCCAGTACATTGGAAACATTATGGCCAGAAGAGGCCTTACACCACCAGACACGAGTGGATATGGGTTTTATAATGTAAGACTTAGGGAAGGCTTAAGGCAGTACCTGTTACCGGATTCGGTTGCGATAGACACCAATGCATTGGACAGTGAAGATCCGCTACCAACGGTAGAAACCCAGGATCAGTCTAAAAATCTGTTCGATCGTCTTTTTGGGTCTAAGCCAGACAGTACAGCCAAGCAATCATTGCCACAGGCAGATACGGTTAAGACAAAAAAACAGCTGCGACAAGAGAAGAGAGACCAGAAGAAAAAGAAGAAAGAATTGGAAAAACCAACTAAGGAAAACGGATAGCATGAACACCATTCAAATAGAGGATAAAGCGTTTGAGATTTTGTTGGAAAACGACAACATTTGCAAGCGAACACGATTAATTGGTATTCAGTTAAATGTAGATTATGAAAACCGTTGCCCTATTTTTATTGGTGTCCTTAATGGAAGTTTTTTGTTTATGGCAGACCTTTTAAAGGAGATTACTGTTTCTTGTGAGGTTGGCTTTATTAAGGTCTCGTCTTATGAAGGGGCAGAGAGCTCCGGTAAAATTAAACAAGCTTTTGGGCTGCCGACAGATCTATTTGAACGGGACATAATTATTGTTGAAGATATTGTTGACACTGGTTTTACTTTGGATTACATCATTGCTGAGATCAAAAAACAAGAACCTGCCTCGGTAAAGGTTTGCTCTTTACTTTTAAAGCCCAAGGCTTTGAAAGCTCCAATTGAAGAGCTGGAATATGTGGGCTTTGAGATTGCTAATGAGTTTGTTGTAGGCTATGGGCTAGACTATAATGGCCTTGGTAGAAATCTAAAAGATATTTACAGGGCCAAAACTGTTAGCTAAGTGGCCGTTTTATCCAAATATTTTTCACAATTTTGCAATGTTTACATAACTCTAAAAAATGACCATACACAAGGAAGGTTACACCACTATTGCAGTTTCATTGCTTTTTATATTTGTTCTCAATGCAATTATAGATTACAGGTTTGCAGATATAACCTGGCTGCGGTGGTTAGTTTACCTATTCTCTATTTCGCTTTTTCTTATTGTGCTTCAGTTTTTCAGGAACCCTTCACGTTCTTTTACATCGGGGAATAACCTGGTGATTTGCCCGGCAGATGGTAAAGTTGTTGTGATTGAAGAAACTGAAGAAGGAGAATATTTTAAAGACAAGAGGTTGCAGGTATCTATCTTTATGTCGCCGGTTAATGTACACATAAATAGAAACCCCATCTCTGGAGTTGTAAAGTTTTTCAAATACCACCCAGGTAAATACTTAGCCGCCTGGAACCCTAAGTCATCTACTGAAAATGAACGTACAACCGTTGTGGTAGAACATGATAATGGCACTCCTATACTATTCAGACAAATTGCAGGAGCACTTGCAAGAAGGATAGTATGGTACGTTAAAGAAGGAGATATTGTTGAGCAAAGCAAAGAATTCGGCTTTATAAAATTTGGCTCCCGAGTAGACATCTATCTGCCAATTGGAACAAAAGTAAACCTGGAACTTAATCAGGTTGTAAAGGGGGGTATTACGATTTTAGCAGAGTTGGCTTTATAGCAAAATCTGCTCCGTTCGCTTGCACTATACCTATAATTTTATAGTTGATTTCCTCTTTGATTTCTGCGGGAATAGCTGCGTTTTCATTTGGCACCATATAGATGATCTGGATGTTTAATGAGGATTCGCCAAAGGCTTCAAACCTTGCAGATCCATCTTGTATTTTCGGGTGTTCCTTTAAGAGATTTGTAATTTCATTTACAATTGCTTTTACTGTTTCTTGCTGGGTTGCATAGCTTAACCCTATCATAAAAATGATTCTTTGATAATTACGCCTTGTAACGTTTTCAAGCACACCATCAATCATCGCCCGGTTCGGTATAATAATGGTTGTTTTATCAGGACTAATGATCTTTGTACTTCTAAAGCCCACCTTATCTATCGTTCCTTCAATGCCGTCTACCTTTACCACATCCCCCACCGTGAATGGTTTATCAAGGAAGATGGTAAATGATCCAATCAGATTTTCAAGGCTCTCTTTTGCTGCCAGTGCTACAGCGAGACCTCCAATGCCCAGCCCGGTTATTAGTGTAAGTACATTAATTTCAAACACGTAACCTAAAAGCACAAAAAAGCCAATAAAACATGTGATGGTTTTAGTTAATTCTTTAAGGAAAGGAACCAATTGATCGTCTGCCTTATTTTCTGTAATAGTGGCTTTGTATGTTAACACGTGTGCTACAAAGTCTATGATCCTCAGGACGATCCAGAATATAGAAAGAATGATAAGAAAGAGAAATACTTTATCTATAACCTGTCCAAGATAAACTTCAACCGGTAATTTAGTTTTATGGATTTGCGCTGCATTACTAAACACTCTTACATCAAGAGGGTGCTTAAGTTGATTAACTGCTGTATAGTACGTAAACAGCTGGATAAATAACTCTATTGGCTTTAAGAGCAGGGAAACAAACTCTCCATCTTCTACATCTTCGGCGAAGTTTCTGAAGAGCCTGAAAAGTAGCGAGCTCAGCGCGCGTGAAATAATTCGCTTGAAAAGTAGCCCAAGCAATATGATTGCCGCAAACAGGCAATATTCCTTAATTGTATTTCCCCAGAATATTTGCTCAAAGAATTTATCGTTCATGTTGCGTGTTAAAGCTTAAAATTTCACAAATAAAAAAACCTCCCCGATTGATTCGGGAAGGTTGGTATATGATTCACTAAAAGATTATACTCTCTTAGATTTGATACGTGCTGCTTTACCAGTAAGCTCACGCAGATAGAATAATTTTGATCTGCGAACTTTACCATGGCTATGTACCTCTACCTTTGCGATATTTGGAGAGTTGATTGGGAAAATACGTTCAACCCCTATGCCATTAGACATCTTACGAACGGTAAACGTTTCGTTAGCACCAACGCTATTACGTTGCAATACTACACCTTGGTAAATTTGGATACGCTCTTTATTACCTTCGCGAATCTTATAGTGAACACTCACTGTATCTCCTGATTTGAATGCAGGAAACTCATTTTTTGCGATTACCTGCTCTTCAACAAATTTTACTAAATCCATGATTTTAAGCTATTAAGCCGACTTTTTGTTGTTTAAAATCGGACTGCAATATTAGGAATTTTATTTTATAAATAAAAGTCTATTCTATTTTTTTCCACAATCTTTATTATTTCCACAGATTTACTGCCTTTAATGGGGAAAATGACTGGTTTATTGGGTAATATTTAATCTTCCAACAAATCAGGCCTGCGGGCTTGCGTACGTAGCAATGCCTGCTCATGTCGCCATTCGTTTATTTTAGCCTCATGCCCGCTTAACAAAACATCTGGCACTTTGTTACCTTTCCAGTCGGCAGGCCTGGTGTAAACAGGGGCGTCTAAAAGCTCCCCCTGGAAACTATCTGACAAAGCAGATGTCTCGTCATTTAAAACGCCGGGTATAAGCCTTATGATAGCATCTACAATAACTGCGGCAGGAAGCTCACCGCCTGACAGCACATAATCTCCTATGGATATCTCTCTTGTAACATATAGGTCTCTTATCCGCTGATCTATCCCTTTGTAATGCCCACACAACACCATAATGTTTTTTAGGCCAGACAACTCATTTGCGGCTGTCTGATTGAAGGTAACTCCATCTGGACTCATAAAGATTACATCATCATATTCACGCTGTGATTTTAACAATTCAATGCATTTTGCAAAGGGCTCAATAGACATGACCATGCCGCTTCCGCCGCCATAGGGATAATCGTCTACACTTTTTTGTTTATTACTGGCATAATCACGTAAACTATGAACTACGATTTCAGCTATCCCTTTATTTTGTGCCCGCTGCAGGATAGAATGCGCAAAGGGACTTTCCAGAAGCGCAGGCAAAACGGTTATAATATCAAAACGCATAAATAAAAATATTAAGGATTTAGATAAATATCCAGTAAGCCCTCAGGAAGATCAACAAGTATAGTTTCTTCCTCTTCATCAATCTCCACAATCATATCTTCGTTTAAAGGAAACATGATTTCTTTATTCTTATACATTACAGTAGCCACAAACTGTTGGGGGTATTCATTAACCGCTATTACTTCTCCTAATTCACCATGAGTCTCGTCTAAAACAATAAATCCTTTTAGATCATTGTAATGGAACTCATCTTCAGAACGATCTGGCATTTTATCCAATGGTAAATAGATTTTCTTTTTTACAAGTACCTGGGCTTTGTCGATGTGATCAACATCATCAAAGTAGAAGTTGCCCGTACTATTGGTTTGGAGTTTGTAAGAAGACACAAAAAAAGGTACCATTTTACCGCTAATCTCTGCAAAAACGACATCAAGATCCAACAACTCTGGTTCGTCGTACTCGAAGTACAACTGTACCTCCCCTTTTAACCCCTTTGTTTTAGTAATGTAACCGATGTAAAATGATTCTTCTTGTGTCAAAGTTGATTTAATTAAACCGCATAAAAAAAATAGCGAAGATTTGTTCTGATGAATAAATCTTCGCTATAATTTAGAATAATAAAAGTATTACGCTTTTTCTTCCTCTGAAGCTTCTACTGCAGGAGCTTCTTCTGATGTTTCTTCCGCTATAGGAGCTTCTTCTACAACTTCTTCAACTGGTGCATTTTTGATAGCTAGAGCAGCAGCACGGTCAGCATTTTTCTTAGTTTCAGCTACTAATGCAGCCTTTTTAACGTCATCCTTAGATTTAGTTAAATTGTCTTTTTTGCCCTCAATTTTGCTGTCTTTAGCGCCTAACCACTCAGCAAATTTAGCGTCTGCCTGATCAGCTGTTAAAGCTCCCTTTTTAATACCACCTTCTAAGTGTTTCTTATACAAAATACCTTTGTAAGAAAGAATAGCGCGACAAGTATCCGTAGGTTCAGCACCTTTGTTTACCCAGTCTAAAGTTTTATCAAAGTTAAGTTCAATAGTAGCAGGATTGGTGTTTGGATTATAAGACCCTAACCGCTCAATAAATTTACCATCTCTTGGTGAACGGGAATCCGCTACCACTACGTGGAAAAAAGGCTTGCCTTTTTTACCGAATCTTTGCAATCTGATTTTAGTTGCCATTGTTTTTCTATTTATGTATTCAACATAGTTCCCGGAGCTGCATGCTTGCGGGGATGCAAAAGTAAGTAAATTCCTAATGATATGCAATAATTTTAAATTCATTTAACATAACTCGCGACTTAAAACGGGATATTTGACAACCTTAAATCTGGCGACACAACGGTGTTTGCTATAATAATTTTTTAAATGAGAATTGCAATCGACATGGATGAGGTATTGGCCGACCCAATACACAAGTTTATTCAACTTTACAACAGGGATTATGGTGTGCCTTTAAACCTAGCCATGGAGCCTGGAAAAGAATTCTATCACCATGTTCCAGAACACATCAACAATAAGTGGTTCGAGTATATTAATGAAAAAGGATTTTTTAGAGATCTGCCTGTCATTGATGGGAGTGTTGAAGCCGTTAAAAAACTTCAGGAAAAGCATGAGATATATATAGTGTCGGCAGCTATGGAGTTCAGGAACTCTCTTGAGGACAAACTGGATTGGCTAGCCGAACATTTCCCATTTATCGGTTGGAGGAACATTATGTTCTGTGGCGACAAAATTGTAAATGTAGATGTGATTATTGATGACAGGGCTAAGAACTTTGTGGGCATTAGCGGCCGCAAACTGCTATTTACCTCACCCCATAACTTGCTTTTGAACGACTACGAAAGGGTTAATACCTGGAGTGAGGTTTTAGATAAACTTTTATAAGGAGAGTATCTCTACTAATTTTAACCATGCCGGAGTTATCTCTTTTGCGTCAATATGCTTGATTGCATGATCAAATGGTGTGAAAACGATCTCCCCATTTTTTAAGCCGACCATGTCACGAGACTGTCCGTTAAGCAGGCCCTCAACTGCAGAAACGCCTAATCTACTAGCTAAAACTCTATCCATACAACTAGGTTTCCCGCCTCGTTGAATATGCCCTAGAACAGAGATCCTAATATCATATAAAGGAAACCTTTGTTTCAAGACCTCACCAACATTAAACGCCCCACCAACTTCATCTCCCTCGGCCACAATGATAATTTTTGATGATTTATCTTTACGGCCGCTCTCCAATCTAGTTACAAGACCTTCAACACCCATGTTAGCTTCTGGTATCATAATAGCTTCCGCCCCTACGCCTATTCCACTTCTTAAAGCAATAAGTCCGGAATCACGACCCATAACTTCAACTATAAACAGTCTATCGTGAGACTCTGCTGTGTCTCTTATTTTATCAACCGCATTGATTACGGTATTTATTGCAGTATCATAACCTATAGTAAAATCTGTTCCTTCAAGATCATTATCAATCGTGCCCGGTAAACCAACTATAGGATAGTTGAATTCTTCGGAAAACAGATTTGCCCCGGTAAATGTTCCGTCTCCTCCTATTACTACAAGAGCATCAATATCATTGGATTTTAATTGATTGTATGCTTGATTTCTACCTTCTTTAGTTCTGAAAGCATCACTTCTAGCTGTTTTTAAGATTGTTCCGCCTCTTTGAATGATATTTGCAACAGATTTTCTTTCCATCTCAATGAAATCCCCATTAATAAGGCCTTCATACCCCCTTAAAATTCCGGTAACCTGTAAATCGTAGTAAATCGCCGCCCTCACTACGGCTCTTATTGCAGCGTTCATTCCTGGAGCATCCCCTCCGGATGTTAGTACCGCTATATGTTTTAATTTGTTCATTATTCTTTTTGTTCTGCGTTCTTTGACCGTTATTAAAAAGCCGATTTAAGACGCGGGGGTAAAATTACTGATAATTTTCAATTGTTATTGAAAAATTCTACCTCTTTGACGTTAAAGCGTAGCTCTTCGCCGTCTGATAGCATTACTAATTGCCCTGCCTGCGTTACGTTAGTTATTGTTCCTTCAAAAAGCAATTCCTTTTGTTTGTATATTGAAGATTTTCCAAAGCGGTAGAGATTTTTAAGGTAATTACTTAGATGGTCATCTGCTGCGCCAGCCCTCAGCTTTAAATATTCAACCTCGATAGCATGACATATATTATTAAGAAGCTCCATCAAATCAACATCTTGTTGTAAAATTTCCGCCAGAGAAGATGCCCGAATTAACAGGTCTCCATCAAAGCCTTGTTGATTAACATTTATACCAATGCCAATAATGGTTGATTTTATAACATTCCCAACTAGGGTATTTTCTATCAATACGCCGCCAATCTTCTTATCGTTAAAGTATATATCGTTAGGCCATTTTATACTTATCCCTTTAGAAATATATTGTGCTAATGCATTCCTAATGCCTATACTAACCGCTATGTTAAGAGAAAATTGATTACTGGCGTTTAAAAAATTTGGCCTCAAATAAATACTAAAAGTAAGATTGAGCCCGGGTTTAGAAAACCAGCTATTACCCTGCTGTCCCCTTCCTGCAAATTGGTGGTCTGCCATTATAACAGTCCCATCTGCTAATGGCTCGGATTTTGAGATCAATAACTTTAAGTAGTTATTAGTAGAATCAACCCCCGGCAATTGGAGAAAACTTTGGCCGATAAATAATGTTGAAAAAGTGTTATTTTGCAAGTGTTGATTGTATATTTGTTTATCAAAACTAAAACATTTTAATGGTAAAAAAGAAAATAGGAACCATTTCTACATACCTCTCAGAAATAGCCGTTCAAGGCATACAAGAAAAAAAAGGCAACGATATTGTTCGCTTGGATCTACGGGAACTTAACAGTTCCGTTTCTGATTATTTCATCATCTGCAGCGCAAATTCTTCTACACAGGTTAAAGCAATAGCCGATAGTGTTGAGGAAGAAATATACAAAAATACCCAAACAAACCCTTGGCGCAAGGAAGGACAAGAAAGCGCCGAATGGATAATACTTGATTATTTTGACATTGTTGTGCACATATTTAAAACTGAAAAACGCGAGTTTTACGGGATAGAAGATTTATGGGGTGATGCCCAAACTACTTCATACAAAAGTGCTTAATCATTCACATTTTTTAATTAATAATGGAAGAGAAACAAAATACAAAACCCAGCCTTATAAAGAAATTACCAAACATACCTAAAAAGCCTCAAAAAGTACCGAAGTTTAACATATTTTGGGTTTATGCCGCTATAATTGTCGGCATCATACTTATGCAGTTTTTATTTACTGCTGATAACAGCAAGTCTATACCTTATAGGGTATTCGAAACTCAGATGTTGGCGCCTGGAGATGTTGAAAAACTTGTAGCTTATAAGCATGAGGATTTAGTTAAAGTAGAGGTTTACATTAAAAAAGACAGGATTAACAATCCGAAATATAAACCTTACGAAACTAAAAGTAATTTTGGAACCAATACCGGCCCCACAGTCTTTTTTACTGCCGGATCAATGGATGCGCTAGATACTCAATTAAGGGAGTCTCAAAAGAATATCCCACCTAACCAGCAAATTTTGGCAGAAAAAGATACTAGACAAAGTTCATTTAATTCTTGGTTTTTCACTGTTATTATACCTTTGCTTCTTTTTATCGGTTTCTGGATATTCATTATGCGTCGCATGGGTGGTGGTGCAGGTGGTGGTGGCGGACAAATCTTCAATATTGGAAAATCAAAAGCCACGCTATTTGATAAAGAAAGCCAGGTTAGCGTTACATTTAATGATGTTGCCGGGCTAGAAGAAGCAAAGCAAGAAGTGATGGAAATTGTAGATTTCCTAAAAAACCCCAAGAAGTATACAGATTTGGGAGGAAAAATTCCTAAAGGGGCGCTTCTAGTTGGCTCCCCCGGTACCGGTAAAACTTTGCTAGCCAAAGCGGTCGCAGGAGAGGCTCAGGTGCCTTTCTTTTCACTGTCAGGATCTGATTTTGTCGAGATGTTTGTGGGTGTGGGCGCATCCAGAGTTCGGGATCTTTTCAAGCAAGCAAAAGATAAATCACCATGTATCATTTTTATTGATGAGATCGATGCAATCGGTCGTGCGAGAGGAAAGAACAGCATGATGGGCGGGAATGACGAGCGGGAAAACACACTTAACCAGCTACTGGTTGAAATGGATGGTTTTGGAACAAATACTCATGTAATTATCCTTGCTGCAACTAACCGCGCTGATGTATTAGACAAAGCATTGCTGCGTGCCGGAAGATTTGACCGTCAAATTTATGTTGATTTACCGGACGTTATTGAGCGTAAACAAATTTTTGAAGTGCACATCAAGCCGCTTAAGAAAGACGGAAATTTGGATACTGAATTCCTGGCCAAACAAACTCCTGGATTTTCAGGAGCAGATATAGCCAATGTTTGTAACGAAGCTGCTTTAATTGCTGCAAGGAAGAATAAAGCCGCGGTAGAAAAGCAAGACTTTTTAGATGCTGTAGACAGAATTGTAGGCGGTATGGAAAAGAAAAATAAAATTGTAACCCCGAAAGAAAAACGAGCAATTGCTGTCCATGAGGCGGGTCACGCAACCGTTAGTTGGCTATTAGAGCACGCTGCACCGTTAATTAAGGTTACAATTGTACCAAGGGGACAAAGTCTTGGCGCTGCATGGTATCTGCCAGAAGAGCGGCTTATCGTTCGCCCACATCAAATGCTGGACGAAATGTGCGCTACCATGGGCGGAAGAGCCGCTGAAAAGGTGATGTTCGACATGATCTCAACTGGTGCACTTAGCGATCTAGAGAAAGTTACTAAACAGGCTCGTGCTATGGTAACGATCTACGGTTTAAACGAAAAACTGGGCAACGTGACCTATTATGATTCTTCAGGACAAGGAGAATATAATTTTTCAAAGCCTTATTCTGAAGATACCGCAATCACTATCGATAAGGAAATTTCTAACTTAATTGAAAGTCAATATCAACGTGCCATCAATTTGTTAAGTGAAAATAAAGACAAGCTGATGAAGCTAGCAGATATATTAATTGAAAAAGAAGTTCTATTTAAAGATGATCTCGAAGAGATTTTTGGGAAACGATTATTTGAGACTTTAATTCCAGGAACTGAATCGCCTGCTGGAAGCACAGGACAGATTACCTCAGTAGAAGCATAAAAAGAGCCTATTTATTTCTGCCGCCTTTAATTATGAGGGCGGCAGAACTACTTACCATGCAAGAAAATATCTCATCTAAAGAACAAATACTAAAAAAGATAAGAAGAGCCCTCCTTGAAAAAAGGGACAACCCTTACCCTAATTTAGAAGACACGCCGCTTTATTTAAAAAATACGGATTATCTTGATATACTTTTCGCCGAGCAGCTTACGGCAGTGTCTGGCAATTTTATTTATTGCGAAAATGGGCTGGAATTTATAGATAACATTTTACAACTGGCCGATAAATTTAATTGGAGAAAGATCTATTGCTGGGAACCTGAGCTTCAGGAACTCTTAGCAAAATACGAATTTCCATTTTACAAAACAGACAAAGACTTTCATCTGGCAGAAGTAGGCATCACCATGTGTGAGGCTCTCATTGCCAGAAATGGCTCAGTTATGGTTTCAAATCAAAACGCAGCAGGCAGAAGATTAAGCATTTTCCCACACCATCACATTGTGATAGCAAGAACGAGCCAAATGGTTCTAGATCTGAAAGACGCTTTTACACTGATCAAGAATAAATATGGCGCTCAACTTCCCTCTATGATCAGCGCTATAACAGGCCCTAGTAGAACTGCCGATATCGAAAAAACGTTAGTTCTTGGCGCCCATGGACCTAAGGAATTGTTTGTTTTCTTAGTTGAAGATTTTTCATAAATTTCCATATCTAATATTATTATCTTAATTTTATACCGTATACCAAAAGAGTCTACGGTTCAAAATGAGCAATATATCCAAAAAATACGCTGTTATTAAAGGAACTGGGAGCTATATCCCTGAAAAGATAGTTTCTGGCGATGCCTTCTTAAATTCTACTTTTTACGACAATGGCGTAATCCTGGACAAGGATATCACCGAGATCATTAAGAAATTTTCTGAAATCACAGAAATTAATGAGCGACGGTATGTTGACGACAATTTAGTTAACAGCGATATTGCAGCAATCGCTGCCCAGAATGCTATAGAAAGCTCAGGGGTTGATAAAGAGAGTCTAGATCACATTATCTTATGCCATAATTTTGGTGACATAGCAGTTGGAAGCAACCGAACCAATATGATCCCAGCACTTGCTGCTAAGGTTAAGCAAATTCTTAATATTCAAAATCCTGATTGTGTAGCTTATGATATTATTTTTGGATGTCCCGGTTGGGTTCAAGGTGTTATACAAGCTAACTACTTAATTCAAAGTGGCGATGCTAAAAAGGTAATGGTTATTGGGTCAGAGACGCTTTCAAGAATTACAGACCCTCATGATCGTGATACTATGATCTTTTCTGATGGTGCTGCTGCAGTAATTTTTGAAGCTAGGGAGTCGGGCGAGCCGATAGGCGTCATTGCTCATAAATCACAAACATTTGCGGCTACTTATGGATCACTGCTGGTAATGGGGAAAAGTAATAATCCCGCAGAGGTTAATGGGAATTTATACCTAAAAATGAATGGGCGGAAGCTTTACGAATTTGCGGTTATAAATGTTCCACAAGTAGTTAAAAAGGCTATTGATATAGCCGGATTAGGTATTAAAGATATCAAAGCTGTTTTTATTCATCAGGCAAATGGAAAAATGGATCATGCAATCATGAAGCGTGTATTTAAACTTTATGATTTGGATGAAGTTCCTCAAAAGCTTGTGCCCATGACTATCTCCTGGTTAGGCAACAGCTCTGTAGCAACTATCCCCACTTTAATTGATCTTGTATTAAAAGGAAAAATGGAAGATTATAATATGAAGGAAGGCGATTACGTTTTATTTGCTTCGGTAGGAGCGGGTATGCATATCAATGCTGTTGTCTACAGGTTCTAGCTACCTGCTTATTCTTAATAATCCAGCTTTAGCCTGAGTTTCAATACTTCCTTCATAATCATGATTCTTCATCTGTATTGCCGTATTGTAAAATAACTTGGCTTTTGTAAAATTCTTTTTCCGTTCATAGATCTTACCTGCCTGTAAAGCTGAATTTGCAGCATAATAATATCTTAAATCTTTCCCTTGATTAATTGCATTCTGAAACTTTGATAGCGCTTCATCATCCCTACCCGTTTCATCCAAAATACGTCCTGCGCGGTAATAATATTCTGTTATATCCCTTCCGGAAGAAAATTCCTTTCCATTGTTAATAAAAATTGCCTCCGCAGCCTTATTAAAATACCCACCATCAAAAAGCAGTCTCGCTTTTAAGAGCAGCTTATTTGGAGGCGTGTCATTTGCTTCATTTAAAGCTTGCCTATCCTTTTCCTGATAATTATAGCCAGTAGACTTAACTTTGCTCATATATCCATTATATGCTTTGTTTTCTCCCTTAAGCAACTCTATCCACCCAAGGCGCAGGTTGGTATCTTTAATATAACCAACGCCTTTACTTTGTTGCAAAAACCTGTTGAAGTCTTGTGCAGCCCCTGCATAATCAAGCCTATTTAGTTTTGCTGAAGCAGATAGATAATCCAAGTAGGGAAACGTTTGATAAGCGGATCCAGAGGGTCGTGATGCAAGGATAGCGATCGCTTCATCATTATGACCGCTTTTACTGCAAACTCCCGCCTGAAGATAGCTTTTCAATAAACTGTTGTTACTAATTGTGGCGCTATACCTCATGGTTTTCACATACGCAGAAGGACTATGGGCAATATCGTTCAAAACGAAAGAATAATAAAACACAACCTCTTCATAGAAGGGCTCATATTTGGACTGGGGTAAGTTTTCTACAAGCTTTTCCAGCTTAGCGATGCCTTCCTGTACATTTCCTTTGATGCCAAAGGTAGACAATGTGCTTTTTAACACGCCATCGGGCAAATTACCCAGAAAAGCACTAATTAACCCTAATCCCTTGCTATTTAGAAGAAACCCGGGAAATTTCTTGTTGTTCTCCTGAAGTTGTCCATTTGCTTTTTTTATTTCCCGCGCAGCGGTGAAATATTCACCATAACGGCCACGTATTAGCGCCCATTGCAGGTTTATTTCCGCTTGGGCATACAAGTAATAGGGGGAGTTATTATCCTCATCCTCGAGTGCATCAAGCCTTACCTTTTTATTCTCCTCCAACCGGTCAAACTCTTGCTTGCTATCATTGGTCAGCAGGTAAAAATAGTCCACATAATTATCTAGGAGTAACGTAACGCCGTTGTTGGGGTTTCTCTTTTTTTCCATTGCAATAAGCTGCCTGGCGCTGTTCAACTTGAGCGCAAAAATGTTCTCATAGGCGTTAAGACAATTCGCATTAAAATCAAACTTTGCAAAACTGCAAAGCGGTAATAAGAGCGTGCAGAGAAGCAGAATTGAGCCCGATTGCATTTTTTTTTTCATATACCTAGTAGCTAAAAAAATCATAAAACATGCCAATAAAAAAGGGCCGGTAATTAAGCCGGCCCTTTTTAAATGAGATAACAATATTAAACAGGCACAACTTCTAGTGTCAGCGCCTCATCAACAAGGATTCTTCCACAGTGCTCACAAACTATAATTTTTTTACGCTGACGTATATCTAACTGACGCTGAGGAGGAATCTGATTAAAACAACCTGAACATGAATCACGATCAATCGTCACAACAGCCAAGCCATTGTTGGCGTTGCGTCTTAGTTTGCTGTAAGCCGTCAACAAACGCTCTTCAATCTGGGTCTCCGCTTTTTCTGCCTTTTTAGATAGAGATTGTTCTTCTTTTTCTGTTTCTGCAGTAATCGTTTCCAATTCACCTCTCTTTACATCAAGATCTTTTTTTCTGGATTCAATATCAAGAGCTGCCTTTTCGTATGTTTCAGTTTTGCCAGCAATGTCAAAGCCGAATTCTCTGATCTTTTTCTCAGAAACTTGGATATCCAAAGTCTGGATTTCCACTTCTTTAGTCAAAGCGTCATATTCACGATTATTCTTAACTTCTTTTAATTGTGTTTCGTATTTCTTGATCAGGTTCTGAGCTTCCTTAATCATATTTTTACGGGTTACGATGGCGTCTTCAGAATCATCCAATTCAGCTTTAAATTTTTGTATACGTGTTTCTAAGCCTGCAACCTCATCTTCAAGATCTGCAACCTCCATTGGAAGTTCACCACGTATCTGACGGATCTTATCAATTTTAGTATGTAGGTTTTGTAATTCGTACAAAGCCTTTAGCTTTTGCTCTACAGTTTGTTCCATTAAATCAAATAATTTACGGGGTTTGTATTATGCTCCGTTAAACGGATTGCAAAGTTAGGGAATTTTTCTTGAATAATATCTATCAACAACTGAGATGTAAATTGTTCTGTTTCAAAGTGTCCAATATCTGCAATTACCAATTTATCCTCTGCGTCAAAAAACTCATGGTACTTAAAATCTGCCGTAATAAAAGCATCTGCTCCCGCAGCGATAGCTTCCTGTAAAAGAAAACTCCCGGATCCCCCGCATACTGCAACTTTCTTTACACGCTTAGGCAAAATAGCCGTGTGCCTTACTACAGATGCATTCATGTTATTTTTTACGTATTTCAAAAAGTCCATTCCGTCCATCTCATGCTCCAGCCAGCCAATCATCCCAGCCCCTACGCTTTCTATTTTATTATCTAGTGAATAGATATCGTAAGCCACTTCTTCATAGGGGTGACTTTCCAGCAGAGCCAAAACAACCTTTCGCTGTTGCTGAGCGGAGAACACGGTTTCAATCCGCGTTTCTGATTCATGATGCTGTACGCCTTTTTCTCCAACATACGGACTCGTACCTTCCCCCCCTTTAAAAGTCCCTGTGCCTTCGATAATAAAGCTGCAATCTGCGTAGTTTCCTACATTACCTGCTCCTGCGGCAAACAACGCAGCGCGAACATCCTCAGTATGTGCTTTAGGGCAAAAAGTAACCAGCTTTTTCAAAAGGTTCTTTTTCGGACTGAGTATCTTCGCGTTCTTCAAACCCAGACGGTCGCAAATCACCTTATTTACTCCATTATTAACATGATCCAAATTCGTATGGATAGCATACAACGCAATGTTATTTTTTATGGCTTTCATCACCACGCGCTCTACATAGTTCTTGCCATTAAACCTTTTTAGGCCTTTAAAAACAATGGGGTGATGGGTTATTATTAAATTGCAGCCTAAAATAATTGCCTCATCTAGTACTGCCTCAATACAATCCAAGGCTACTAATGCGGTCCGAATCTCTTGATCAGGCCTGCCAACTAATAACCCGGAATTATCATAATCTTCCTGGTACTGGACTGGAGCAAACTCTTCAAGGTGTTTAATCAAAACAGATAATCTCATCTGTTAAAATTACAAAAAGATCCTTTTCCCATTATTGTTTTATACTTTTTGAAACAAATAGCCCCCACTATTGCAAGTTTGTCATTTTAACCATTTGCAAGCTCTCAAAAACCATGCGCTGGTTATATTCAAAAGCTAGGTTTTTATGGTTAATCAAATCTATGATAGTCCCTATAAAGCAAAGTCCTACCGTAAAAAAGTACAAAATCCCCATTCCTATCTGGTTAACCAAAAACCGTGGTAAACCGGGAATAAAAAACCCAAGTATACAATACAGAACCATATCATCCGGGTTTCTGCGCTTGCTGCTGTAAATCATTAGAAATCCCCTCAGTTGCTGTTCACTAAAGCCAGTAGTTGCGGTTTGTAAGTACGAATACTCCTGAGGCGTAATGCCCGGAAGCGACATAAATGGTGAATCAAACATATCCTTATCTCCTATATTATTTTTAATTTTTTTAAACTCTTTAACTCTATCCTTATCAGTGTTAAAATTCTACTTGCCAATATCAGCAATGCAGGCACTCCGAACCAATGCTGCTTTAGGCTTTCATTCAGGTTACCGTGAAGCACCTGGGTAATTGCCCTTCCCATTCCGCAGCCAGGGCACCAATCGAGCCCGATCGCTGCAATAGGGCACAAAATAAAATGATTTTCTTGTCCTACGGACATCGGCTGCGCCGTTGCAAGCAATGCTAGCGCTCCCACCCAAAACAATAGTTCTATCGGTATATAGCTCAGCATTTTCATTATATCCTTTTCATTTTAGATAGATTAAAGCCCACTTTGTTACAGCTAAAGCTAATCATATATATTACATTTGCATTGTGAATATTCGCGACCTGATAAACAGATATAAGGAAGATGAGCGTGTCAGAGATCTTGCCAAATCGCTTAACATGGGTAAGGGCACCAAGATCCAGTTAAAGGGATTGGTGGGTTCTGCTGATGCTGTAATTTCTGTTGCCTCCTATTTCCTCCTTCATAAACCAATGCTTTTCATCTTGCCAGACCGGGAAGAAGCATCATACTTCTTATCAGATCTTGAAGGAATAATTGATAAAGAAGTTTTACTATTCCCTTCTTCATTTCGTAAAGCATTTGATTTTACGCAAGTTGATACCGCAAATGTATTGGCAAGAGCTGAAGTTCTCAACGAGCTTAATCACCACTCTGAATTTGGTAAAATTGTGGTTTCCTATCCTGAGGCAATTGCCGAGAAAGTGATAGACCGTGCCGTCCTTGAAAAAAACACGCTTGAAATTCAACTCAATGCAAAGCTGAGTATTGATTTTATCAATGAGTTCTTGATAGACTATGATTTCAACCGTACTGATTTTGTTTACGAGCCTGGACAGTTTTCCATACGCGGGGGTATTGTTGATATCTTTTCTTTCTCCCATGATATTCCTTACCGGGTAGAGTTCTTTGGAGATATCGTTGAAAGCATCCGTACATTCGAAATCGAAAGTCAGCTTTCTGTAGAAGAGGTAAAAACGCTTGTCGTGATCCCCAATGTTCAATCAAAGTATCTTACTGAAAACAACATCAGCATCCTCGATTATATTGATAACGACACACAACTCTGGTTCAAAGATGTAGAGTTCACTTTAGATATCGTTAAAACCGGTTATAAAAAAGCCGTTGAGCTATGGAAAGCCCTCCCTTCTAAAGAGAAACAGGAAAATCAGGATTGGATAGATCCTAAATTTGCTTTTACAGACGAGAAAATGATGGCCGATATGTTTCAGGAGTTCGTCGTAACCGAATTCGGAAAACAGTTCTTCTATCAAACAGACCGAATATTTCTATTTGATACAAAGCCACAACCTTCATTCAATAAAGATTTCAGCCTGCTTATCCATAACCTGAAAGAGAACGAAAAAGAAAAAACGCACAATTTCATATTCAGCTCTTCCCCTAAGCAAACAGAACGACTTTACGCCATTCTGGAAGATATCGATAAAACAGCCAAGTTTACCCCCATTAATATCCCTTTAAGGGAAGGTTTTTTAGATCGCCAACAACATGTTGCTTTCTATACAGACCATCAAATATTTGACCGTTTCTATAAGTACAAGCTTAAAAGGGGTTATCAGCGCAGTCAAGCCATTACCTTAAAAGAACTTCGGGATTTAAAGCCCGGCGATTTTGTAACCCATATTGATCACGGCATAGGCAAATATGCCGGCCTTGAAAAGGTTGAGGTTAATGGCAAAACGCAGGAAATGATCCGTCTTGTATATGCGGATAATGACCTGCTATATGTCAACATAAATTCGTTAAATAGAATTGCCAAGTACAGCGGCAAAGACGGAACTCCACCAAAAATGAATAAACTAGGTACTGAAGCCTGGGATAAACTCAAGAAAACAACAAAAAAAAAAGTTAAAGACATTGCCCGGGATCTGATCAAGCTTTACGCATTGCGCAAAGCTCAGGTAGGAACAGCATTTGACCCAGACGGGTATCTGGAGACAGAGCTCGAGGCATCCTTTATTTATGAAGACACCCCAGACCAGGTAAAAGCAACAAGCGATGTTAAAAAAGACATGGAAGCGCCTCACCCGATGGACAGGCTTGTTTGTGGGGATGTGGGCTTTGGTAAAACAGAGATCGCTATCCGTGCCGCATTCAAAGCTGTAGCAAACGGTAAACAGGCTGCGGTTCTTGTGCCTACAACGATTCTTGCGCTTCAGCACTTTAAAACTTTTACAGGTAGGCTCAAAGATTTCCCATGCACAGTAGATTACATCAACAGGTTTAAAACCGCCAAGCAAATCAAGGAAACCCTGAGCAAAGTAGCCGAAGGTACAGTAGACATCATCATAGGTACCCACCGCCTGCTTAGTAAGGATGTTAAATTTAAAGACCTTGGCATCATGATTATAGATGAAGAGCAAAAGTTTGGTGTAACCTCAAAAGAAAAACTACGGGCATTGCGGGTAAATGTAGATACCCTAACCTTAACCGCCACCCCTATTCCACGGACATTGCATTTTTCATTAATGGGCGCACGGGATCTTTCTATTATGAGCACCCCACCGCCAAATAGGCAAGCCGTTAATACCGAATTACACGTTTTCAATGATAAATTAATACAGGAATCCGTCAAATTTGAACTTGATAGAGGGGGTCAGGTCTTCTTTATTCATAACCGGGTAAATGACCTTCCTCAACTGGGTGGATTAATTCAAACATTAGTGCCAAAGGCTAGGATCGGTATTGCACACGGACAGCTTGACGGCGACCAATTGGAAGATGTTATGCTGGCCTTCATCAACGGCGAAAAAGACGTTTTAGTAGCCACTACCATTATCGAGGCGGGCTTAGACATTCCAAACGCAAACACTATTATAATTAATCATGCACACATGTTTGGGCTGAGTGATTTGCATCAAATGAGAGGAAGGGTAGGCCGTTCCAACAAAAAAGCTTTCTGTTACCTCCTTAGTCCGCCATTATCTACGCTCACATCGGAAGCCAGAAAGCGCTTAAGTGCTATTGAAGAGTTTTCAGACCTTGGTAGTGGGTTTAACATTGCCATGAGAGATTTAGACATCCGCGGCAGCGGTAACTTACTGGGAGCAGAGCAAAGCGGTTTTATTGCAGAAATAGGTTTCGAAATGTATCATAAGATTTTAGATGAGGCCATCCAGGAACTAAAGTCAGACGAGTTTAAAGAACTATTTAAAGACGAAAAAGAGCGCCCGTTTGTAGCCTTTACTCAGGTAGATACCGATCTTGAGTTGTATATCCCGGACGACTATGTAACCAACATTACAGAACGGTATAACCTTTACACAGAAGTTTCAAAAATAGAGAACGAAACCCAGTTAAGTGCTTTTGAGCTTAGTTTAAAAGACCGCTTTGGACCAGTGCCAACTCCAATTAAAACTATGCTTAATGTGCTGCGTTTGCAATGGGTAGCTAAACAATTGGCTTTTGAAAAGCTTAGCTTTAAAAAAGGAGTGCTTAGGGGTTACTTTATAACAAATAAGCAATCGCCATTCTTTGATTCAAACATGTTCAATAAAATCTTACTATTTGCTCAAATTCACCCCCGCATTTGCAATTTGAAAGAAGTTAAAGACAGCCTAAGGATTGCGTTTGATAACCTGAAGTCAGTAGATGAGGCTGTTGAAATGCTACAGCTAGTTATAAAATAAAAATCATGAATCCTAATATCCTGACAGATCTTGTTACTCTTAAAATGCCATTTGGTAAATATAAAGGGCGTATAATGTGCGATTTACCAGAACCTTACCTGGTATGGTTCCATCAGGAAGGCTTTCCGCCAGGCAAGCTGGGAGAAATGATCGCTACACTCTATGAGATCAAATTAAACGGCCTTGAATACCTTTTAAAACCGCTAAGATAGTTTAAGCGTAGCAATACAATATTTTCACAAAGTAGCCGTTATTATGCAGGTTAATATCTTCTCCCCACCAAATGAGTAAAATTTTTGTCGGCGGCTTAAGCTCCGAAATATCCGAATTAGAGCTAGTAGGCTTTGTAAGTGCCTACGCATCCGTAAGGACTATAAAAGTTGTCCGTGATCGAATCACAAAAAAATGCAAAGGCTATGCTTTTCTTGAAATGGAAAGCGAAACTGAGGCAGAAAAAGCCATTGAGCTTGTGGACGGGCTTCAATATAAAGGAAATCGCCTTACGGTAAAAGTTGCATAGAATGAATCCTGCGACTTAAAGAAGCTAATTTAAAATGAGGTAAATATAAGCGTATACCACTGGCGCGGCAAGTAGCAATCCATCAAACCGATCCAAAAACCCACCATGCCCAGGCAAGATATTCCCGGAGTCTTTAGCATTCAAACTCCGCTTTAACATAGACTCTACCAGATCCCCAAGGGTACCAAAAGAAGCAATCAATATTGCCATTCCGGCCCATAGCAATGGCACCATGTCTTTAAAGAAACAGGAGAGGATGTAGGATACAAATACACTGGTTAACATGCCGCCAAAAAAACCCTCCCATGATTTCTTTGGTGAATGGCGTTCAAATAATCGGGTGTTACCCCACTTTGAGCCAAAAAGGTAGGCGCCGGTATCATTAGCCCATAACATTAACAAAAAGGAGAGTGGCAAATGAAAATTATAAGTCTCGTTTACCATGAACCCCAAAGAATAAAAGAAACAAAATGGCGCTGTTACATAAATAAACCCCACAAAAGTGTAAGATATATTAGCAAAAGGGATTTTCTCTTTCTTATACAATTCACTAATAAACACTGAAAATATTAAGGGAACGAGTAACAAGAGATACTTGGTTTCAAATTGCAAGTAATGGAGGCCGGCTGTTATCAAAAAGATTAAAGATGCAGCAGCAAGGGCTATATTTCTGTGTGGTCTGATGCCGGCAGTTTTTATTAGGCTAAAAAACTCATAAAGGGTAGCTAAACTTAAAATGAGATAAAAAACGGTATAAGTATAACTCCCCAAAAAGATGGAGCCAAGCATTACAATAGTAAAAAAAAATGCAGTTATAGTGCGTGTTTTCATCTGATTTATTTAAGCTTCTTGGTATTATAAAAGGGTAGTAATAGGTTGTTTTAAAGTCGGCTTACATTGCTTTTTAAACATTTGAAATAAAGCAATCGTTATAATAAAACTAATAAGGTAACCATACCACTGGAAATGTGCTGTGTTATCCACATCATCTAATGGCATATTATGTTTTTGCATGTAATAGGCCTGACAGACGGCAATTGCATTGTTTAGAAAATGCGCCAGAATGCTACACCACAAGCTTCCACTCCACAAATATAGATAACCAAATCCGGCGCCCAGTAAAAATCTAGGCAGAAAGCCATAGAACTGCAGGTGTATGGCACTGAAAATAAACGCCGAAGCCCAAATTGCAATATGGGCGTTTTTAAACATTCTCAGTAGCGTGCGTTGAACGGCTCCTCTAAACATAAATTCTTCCGATACTGCAGCAACGAGCGCAATTAAAAATATATTGATCAGAAAATCTTTTAACCCGTCCATTTTAAGCAGGAGTAGGGTGGTTTGCTTGAGGGATTCTTCACTTTGTTTCATCCAATTTTCCAATCCGCTTAGAAATCCCGGCAAACTCATCTTTAGATTAATGAGAGAAGTCCATTCCATTACCGGCATACTGAATAGCATGATGAGAATTACTAGTCCCCAAAGGATAAATTTAGGTTTTTTTAATCCATAAAATTCATTTAGCCGCTGTCCCTCTGTTAGCGAAAGCAGAAAGGGGGGAATTAAAAATAGTCCTATCGATTGTGCAAACAACAATATTTGCAAGGCGGGTCTATACTTGATATCTCCACCGGTTAATATCAGTGGATTTCTAAACAGCTCCATTCCGTACTTCGCAAAAAGAACCCCAAAAGCAAATACAATGCATACAATCATACCCAATATGGCGTAAGCCACTAGCATTAAAAGATGTATATAGGGGCTATTCTCTTGTCTTGACTTTTGTATGGAATTCATTATTTGTAAAGTTTGTACATTTGTAGCTTGAAATTTGGTTTGAAGATAGAAAAATGTCTGTAAAGATAGGAAATATTGATCTTGGAGAGTTCCCTTTATTACTCGCTCCGATGGAAGACGTGAGCGATCCGCCTTTCCGTTTCGTGTGCAAGCAAAATGGGGTAGATATGATGTATACCGAATTTATTTCTTCTGAAGGGCTAATCAGGGACGCGGCAAAGAGCAGGGCTAAGCTAGACATTTTTGAATATGAGCGTCCCATAGGGATACAGATTTTTGGTAGTGAGATTGATCACATGCGCGAAGCTACAGAAATAGCTACAGCCGCTGGCCCCGACTTAATGGACATCAATTATGGTTGCCCGGTAAAACAAGTAGCTTGCCGCGGTGCTGGTTCTGCCCTGTTGCAGGACATTGATAAAATGGTTAAAATGACTGAAGCCGTTGTTAAGGCCACCCATCTCCCTGTTACTGTTAAGACCAGGCTGGGATGGGATGATACGACCAAAAACATTGAAGAGGTTGCGGAAAGGCTTCAGGATATTGGAATTCAGGCACTCACCATACATGGCCGCACGCGGGCCCAGCTTTATAAAGGTGAAGCAGATTGGACATTAATTAGAGAAATTAAGCGCAATCCCAGGATCAAAATTCCGATTTTTGGAAACGGCGATGTAACCAGTATACAGAAAGCTGCAGATTGGAGACTGGAATTTGAAGTAGACGGAATCATGATTGGCAGGGCGGCTATAGGCTACCCCTGGATTTTTAGAGAAATTAAACACTTCTTTAAAACAGGTAAGATACTACCTGGTCCAACCATCGCAGAACGTGTCTCGGTTTGCAGAACCCATTTTGAAAGATCAATAGATTGGAAAGGGCCAAGGGTTGGAATATTTGAAATGAGACGCCACTATGCCAATTACTTTAAAGGAATCCCTGATTTTAAAAATTACAGGATGCAATTGGTTAAAGAAGAGAATATTGTAACAATTCATAGTATATTGGACGAAATAGCAGATAAATATCAAGAACTATGGTTACAGCTATAACCCAGGGAGTAAAGATTTCTGTAGAAACAAGTTATCAGGAAGATCAGTCTAACCCAGCAAACGATTATTTTATGTTTGCTTACCGAATTACAATCGAAAATCTATCAGATTATGCCATCCAGCTTAAAAGACGACAATGGTTTATCTTTGATTCTAGCGGTACGCAGCGTGAGGTAGAAGGAGAGGGAGTAGTTGGTTTACAACCCGTAATAGAACCCGGAGAAAACCATTCTTACGTATCTGGCTGCCAACTGTCTACAGAAATAGGAAACATGAGCGGAAATTATTTAATGTATCGATTGGTAGACCATAATTCCTTTACCGTTGATATTCCCGAATTTGAGTTAATCGTTCCGTACCGTTTAAATTAATCCCTATTCCTACCGAATAATATAGATATATAATAAACCAGATTAGTCATCGCTCCGAATGTGGAAACAACATAGGTCATGGCAGCCCACCAAAGCGCATCCTTAGCTTGCGAATGCTCTTCATCGGTATATAAAACTACACTGTTATTTTTTAGCCAGATCAACGCCCTTCTACTGGCGTCAAATTCAACAGGTAACGTAATGATACTAAACAATGTAATTAGGGCCAATCCGGCAACACCAATAGTCAGCACAAAAGGGTTAAACGTAAAAGCAATCAACAGCACGCCTATAATAAGTACCCATTGTAGTAAATTAGATGTTAGGCTAACCAAAGGAACCATGCTGGTACGCAAATTTAACCAGCTGTAAGATTTAGTCTGTTGTACGGCATGTCCACATTCATGAGCCGCTACAGCGGCAGCGGCTACACTTCGGCCATAATATACATCAGTGCTTAAGTTAATCGTCTTTTCTTCTGGATTATAATGATCAGAAAGCTGCCCTTCTGTACTCATAACTTTCACATCAAATATCCCGTAATCATGCCGCATCTTTTCTGCAACTTCCTTTCCTGAAAATCCCGAGCCCAATTGCATTTCTGCATACTTGGAAAATTTACTTCTAAATCGCCATTGCACAAACATGCTTAATATTAGAACCGGAATTACTAAAATTAAATAAATTCCCATTATCGTAAGTGTATGTTTTCCAGCTTTATTAACTCAAAAAGCGTTCCCTTTTATCATACACCATAAAAATACTTGGAATTATTACAATTGAAATGATAAAAACACCCATACAATTACG
Organism: Pedobacter sp.; assembly: GCA_025351765.1. Classification (GTDB taxonomy): domain Bacteria; phylum Bacteroidota; class Bacteroidia; order Sphingobacteriales; family Sphingobacteriaceae; genus Pedobacter. The sequence goes on along the minus strand of JANXVH010000170.1, from coordinate 80,769 downwards.
CTTGACAATTAATAATTTATTGTCGATTTTTGTTAAAAATATTAGTATGGAAGTTATTGTTATAAGCCTATTGATCATAATCTTAGTATTCGTATTTATTTATAGATTATTGGATTCCGTTAACAAAGAAAAAAAGATTCTTCAAGAAGAAGTAATAGAGCTTCGTTTAAACTACATGAATGAGCGTGATAAAGTGATTAAAGCTGAGCAGCAGTTTTTATCACAATCTGAAAGGCAAATACAACAAGAAAAATATATAAATGACCTCCAAAACCGTTTTAAATTGGAGTTTGAGCATATAGCCAATAGGGTACTAGACGCAAAAACTGCAAAGTTTACAGAAACAAACAGAACTAATCTTGATAGTATATTAAATCCGTTAAAGGAAAATATTAAAGCTTTTGAAGAAAAGGTAGAAAAGGTATATAAGTCAGAATCAGATGAGCGAAATATTCTTAAAGGCGTAATCAGTCAGTTAATGGATCAGAGCAAACTGATTAGCGAAGAGGCTGGAAATTTGACTAGGGCGCTGAAAGGAGACAGTAAAAAACAAGGCAATTGGGGCGAAATTATATTAGAAAAAATACTGGAACGTTCTGGCCTGGTGCGTGATAGGGAATATAGGATTCAAACCAGTCTTAATCATCAGGATGGAAACCGGCTTCAGCCCGATGTTATTTTAGACTTACCCGATGATAAACATGTAATCATTGATGCGAAAGTTTCTCTTGTTGCCTACGAACGCATGCTCAATGCAGAGCTTGATGATCAAAAAGAAAACTATTTAAAGCAGCATATTCTTTCTATTAAGACACATATACAAGGCTTGTCCAATAAGAATTATCATGATCTATATAAAATCAACTCGCCAGATTTTGTATTACTTTTCATCTCTATAGAATCTTCCTTTGGCATCGCCGTTCAACAAGATGCTGAACTTTTTAATTATGCATGGGATAGGAAAGTAGTTATTGTAAGTCCTTCAACGCTTTTAGCTACGTTGAGAACTATTTCTAGTATATGGAAACAGGAAAGACAAAATAGAAATGTTTTGGAAATTGCCCGTTTAAGCGGAAGTATGTACGATAAGTTTGTAGGCTTTTTAGTTGATATGGACGGAATAGGAAAAAACATGAAACTTAGTCAGGATGCTTATGATAAAGCCATAAACAAACTAAGTAAAGGATCTGGTAATCTGGCTAGTACTTCAGAAAAGATTAAAAAATTAGGTGCCAGAGCTACCAAGCAAATTGACACCAAATTTTTAGACTAAAATGCCTTCCAGCCCTGGGCTTTAATATCATGTACCACATTGGATTTAGATATCATTTTACAACCTGAATTTTTCTCAGTGATATGTCCGATGATACTGATATCTACATCATTTTTTAGCTTGGTATAATCACTTTGCTTAATCGTAAACAGTAACTCATAATCTTCTCCTCCACTTAATGCACAAATGGTTGGATCTAATCCTAATTCTCTTGCAGTTTCATAAGTAACCGGGTCAATTGGAATTTTCTCTTCATAAAGATTACAACCTTTATCCGATTGTTCACAGATATGTAGTATCTCTGAAGCTAATCCGTCAGACACATCTATCATTGAGGTTGGCTTTATATTCATTTGCGCTAAAAGGTCAACAATATCACGTCTTCCTTCAGGTTTTAACTGTCTTTCAATAATATAGTCTTTTCCTTCAAGGTCTGGCTGGATATTTGGGTTTTCCAGATAGACCAATTTCTCTCTTTCTAATATTTGTAATCCAACATAAGCCCCTCCCAAATCACCGGAAACGCACAATAGATCACCCTCTCCAGCACCATTTCTATAAGTCACATCTTTCTTTTCTGCAAAACCAATGCTAGTTACACTAATTACCAATCCCTGCTTACTGGTAGAAGTATCACCACCAATCAAATCAATATTAAATTTATTGCAAGCCAGTTCAATTCCTTTATAAATTTCTTCTACAGCCTCTAACGGAAATTTGCTAGATAAGCCTATACTAACAGTGATCTGAGTAGCTATGCCATTCATTGCATAAATATCGCTTAGATTGACTTGTACTGCTTTATAGCCCAAATGCATAAGGGGTACGTATGATAGGTCGAAGTGTATTCCTTCCAGTAAAAGATCTGTTGAAATTAGTACCTGCTTGTCCTCAAAACTCAGTACAGCTGCATCATCTCCAATTCCTTTTATGCTACTTTCGTGTTTAATTTTAAAATTTGTAGTAAGGTGTTTGATTAAACCAAATTCACCCAACTCTGCTATATCCGTAGTTTCTTTATTTTCAAACATTATAATCCTAATTGTGCTGATATTTCCAGCATTCTTTCTATTGGTTTTCTTGCTGCTGCAATAATATGCTCAGGTACTGTAACTTCCGGCGTACCATTCTTAAGACACAAATAAAGCTTCTCAAGTGTATTTCTTTTCATATAAGGGCAATCATTACATGCACAGTTATTATTAGGCGGTGCCGGTATAAATGTTTTATCCGGATTGGCTTTCTCCATTTGATGAATTATCCCACTCTCGGTAGCAACAATGAATTCCTTGGCTTCATTATTCGTGGTATATTTTAACAACCCAGTTGTGGAGCCTATATAATCTGCCATGCTCAAAACTGCTTCTTCACATTCCGGATGGGCAATAAACTTAGCTTTTGGATGGCGCTCTTTTAATTTAGTGATCTTTTCTCTAGAAAATATCTCATGTACCATGCATGCTCCATTCCATAAGACAAGATCTCTACCAGTCTTTTTTGCTACCCAGGCGCCCAGATTCTTATCTGGACCAAAAATTATTTTTGTGTCTTTTGGCAAACTTTCTACTATCTGAACTGCGTTTGTAGAAGTGCAAACAATATCACTCAACGCTTTCAATTCCGCAGTACAATTTACATAAGTAATCACCACATGGTCAGGGTACTTTTCTTTAAATTTCCTAAACAAATGTGGGGGGCAACTGTCCGCCAAAGAACAGCCTGCCTTTACATCCGGAAGTAAAACCTTTTTATTTGGTGATAAAATCTTAGCTGTTTCGGCCATGAAGTGAACACCTGCAAAAACTATTACCTCTGCTTCTGTTTTTGCTGCTTCTTGAGAAAGTCCTAAACTATCTCCAATATAATCAGCAATGTCTTGTATATCAGGTTCTTGATAGTAATGTGCAAGTATAATTGCATTCTTTTCCTTTTTTAATTTTTCAATTTCATTAAACAGATCAAGGGTAGGATCAATTTTTTCATCAATAAATCCTTTCCTGCTTAATTCTTTTAATGTGTCCATTTCCATCCGTCTGTTTGTTGCTTTAAGTTCTCTTTGGCATTTGTAAAGGTAAGTGCTTTCAACAGATCAATAATTTATAATTATTTAATATAAATAGATTTCTATTGTTTATTAGTGTGTTGGTATTGTTTGTAAATATTAAATTTTAATGGTATAATCTAACTTACTCTAAACTTATCAACAATTAAAGTGGTTTTTTTATTTGAATGTTAACTGATTTACAACGTAATGTTATTTGATACTAAAACTTATCAATAGAGATATGTTCATTCTTAAGTGGTGTACTAAAAGTTAATAAACTCCACAAAGTTGCTTAAAAATAACTTAAATAATTGTGTCAGATTATCATTTTAGAGTAGCTTTAAACATTCAACAATACTTGCTCTATTTGTTTAGACATTAAGTTAACAGTTATTTGGTAGTTGTTAACAAAATATTTTTAACAGTAATATTTAATGAGAAAAGTCGATTTTTTAGTGATAGGGTCTGGTATTGCCGGATTAAGCTTTGCACTCAAAGCAGCTAAGCACGGTAAAGTTCTGATAGTTACAAAGTCTAATGAGGATGAATCTAATACGAAATATGCTCAGGGTGGGGTTGCTGTTGTAGTAGATAAAGATGATTCTTTTGAAAAGCACATTGAAGATACACTAATTGCCGGCGATGGGTTATGTAATGAACATATCGTTGAAATAGTTGTTAAAGAGGGACCGCAGCGTATACAGGAGATCATTGATTACGGAATTAACTTTGATAAAAACCAAACTGGTGTATACGATTTAGCTAAAGAAGGCGGTCATTCGGAACATCGTGTGTTACATTATAAAGATGTTACCGGCTATGAGATAGAGAGTGTGCTACTCAAGCAGATTCATGAAAATGAGAACATAGAGATATTAACACATTACTTTTGTTTAGAGTTGATCACACAGCACCACCTTGGTAAACATGTTGATAAGAGTACCACTGATATTGAATGTTATGGTATATATGCCTTTAATACAGAGCTTAACGATGTTGAAAAGATTTTGGCTAATGTGACTATCCTTGCATCTGGTGGTGCAGGTCATATTTATTCGAGTACCACAAACCCAGTTATTGCCACAGGCGATGGAATGGCAATGGTATATCGTGCGAAAGGCAAATTGAGGAATATGGAATTTATTCAGTTCCACCCAACCGCTTTATATCATCCCGGAGAGTATCCAGCCTTTCTTATTTCTGAAGCAGTGAGGGGATTTGGAGGGGTTTTAAGGAGAAAAAATGGAGAGGAGTTCATGTATGAATACGATAAGAGAGGCTCATTGGCTCCCCGTGATATCGTTGCCCGCGCAATAGATTCTGAAATGAAAAAGTCGGGAGAAGATTTTGTTTATCTTGATATAAGGAACAGGAGCAAGGCTGATATTTTAAATCATTTTCCTAATATATATGCAAAGTGTTTATCTATTGGCATAGACATGACTAAAGACCTTATTCCTGTAACGCCTGCTGCGCATTACATGTGCGGAGGTATCATGGTAGATGAGCACGGCAGGTCTTCCATAAACAATTTATATGCTTGTGGGGAATGTTCCTCAACGGGCTTACATGGTGCAAACAGGCTGGCTTCGAATTCGTTATTGGAAGCACCCGTTTTTGCGCATAGGATATTCCTTGACGCCATTGCTACTTTTAAAAATAATGTGATCCCTGATCACATTCCGGAATGGAACGCCCACGGGGTTACGCAATCAAATGAAGATATACTGGTAACACATAATTTGAGGGAAACACAGAAATTGATGAGTGATTATGTTGGTATTGTACGGTCCGATTTTCGTTTGGAACGTGCAATGAGGCGACTGTTTCTACTGCATCAGGAAACTGAAGAATTTTATAAAGAGAATAAAGTTTCCGTTAAATTGTGTGAGCTTCGTAATGTTATTCAAGTAGCATTTATCGTAATAAAGTCTGCTATGGCAAGAAAGGAAAGTAGGGGATTGCATTTCACAACCGATTATCCTAATCACATGGATCAACTAACAGATACCGTTTTTTAAATTATGGCTACTATTTTACCAGTTAAAGGAGTGCATCCTGTTATCGGCCACAATAACTTTATTGCACCCAATGCCACCATTGTTGGTGATGTTATTTTAGGCAAGAATTGCTCTGTGTGGTTTAATGCTGTAATCCGTGGTGATGTAAACGCCATTACAATCGGAAATGATACCAATATCCAAGATGGAGCCGTGATACATGCCACGTATTTAAAAGCAGCAACAACTATTGGCAACAGAGTTTCTATAGGACATAATGCCATAGTACACGGATGCATTCTTAAAGATCATATCCTGATAGGGATGGGAGCAATAGTGATGGATAATGCACTGGTTGAAGATTATGTAATAATTGCTGCAGGGTCTGTCGTTTTGGAAAATACGCATTGCGAAAGCGGATTTATATATGCAGGTACACCGGCTAAAAAAGTTAAATCCATCAGTGATGCTCAACGAGAATTGCTAAACAAATTGCCCGATAATTACATCATGTATTCAGATTGGTTTAGGTAATTTATGGATATTCCTATTGCTCTTTTGGAATGACAATGGTTTCATTGCGTTCCCAATTTGGCCTGATGGACATTTCCTTTGGCTCGTTCCATATACGTTCAGGTTGTAGTTTTAATAACACACTTCCTGTATCCCATATTCCGTTTTTATTCGTATCGTACGTAATCCTTAAAAAGTATTTGCCCGATTTATAATTTCTAAAAGTTACAGTAGTATCTTGTCTAACAACCAGTTTGTTTACCGAAACGCTATTTTCATTCAATACTTCCAGAATGTAGCTCTTATTCTTTTCAGGAACGGTAATCTTCGTAATCAGTGTTCCATAATCTTCTTTACTTCCCAGTTTAAAAGCCTGAATAAATTCTTTATTCTTAACGTTAAATATACCTGTAAATGCTCCAGCACCATATTTAATATCGTATGCCTTTTTAGCCTTCCATGGGTAACGAAGATAATAAGTCAGGAAGTCTACGCTGTCTTTGGACAACACAAAATTAGTAATGGCTACAGAGTCTTCAAGCAATGTAATTTTCGTGGTGTCTATTTGTTCTATAGGAAAGTTAAACGTTAGTCTTAATGTGCTATTTGGGTTTAAGATAGATCCGTCCAGGTTGCCAGCAGCAGTGAGCGCCCTTGTATAGGTTTCTTTTTTACCTCTTGTAAGGGTTGTTGTCTGTAGCAATTTATTCTGATCCTTAATACTAATTTTTACAGAATCGAATGCCAAAGCGGTTAGCCATACTTTAAGAGAATCGTTATTTTTACTAAACTTATATTTTTTCGAAACGTTAAGATCTGTTGGCTCCAGCACAATTACCTCAGGCTTTTTAAGCTTCTGGTTAAAAGTAAAATTGATGCTACCATCTTTATCTAATTTTTTGTCCAGTACCCTGAAAACTCTGGCATCTTCTTTAAAGAGTTTGATATTCATGCTATCCAAATTCTTAGCCAAAAGAACGGAATCTTTAATAAAACCAATTTCATCAGTAGGCTGCTGATATATTTTATCACCATTGGTTTCCTTTAGGGCATAAATTTTATACGTATCCTTTCTAAGGTTACTTAGTTTGTAATTGCCATTGCTGTCAGTCCTTGTATAAATAGCCGGTTTACCTTTTCCGAATAGCGTATCCCTGTTAAGGGGAAAAATAAATGCCACGGCATCAATCTCTGGCTTTCCGGTTTTTGAGTTGGTTACCCTTCCATTGATGCTTAGCGAATCTAGCTCCGGTCCTGTAGCAAAAACATACGTGAAGTTTTTAATAGCGTTATTCTCATTGATGTCAACAATTGCTTTTCCAAAGTTCAGCGTATAAGTTGTATTTTTTTCTAGGGTATCTGTAAAGGTAATCTCTAAACGTTTTTGCTTCACTTTTAAAGTAGGGGCAATGTTCAGTTCCGGAGATATTGAAAATTCCTTTATTTCATTTGCAATTTTGAAATATTCATTAAACTCAATTAAAATCTTCTTTTCATGAAAATTGGTGGTTAGATTTTTAGGAGTCATTTTTAATACCTCCGGAGGAGTCGTGTCTCTAGGGCCTCCTTGTGGTTGTTGTATACTTGCGCAACCATATATCACCAAGCAAATGCCAATTATCGATGCAAGTGCGCGCCTTATGCTATAGATGTTCTTTTTTCGCATTTAAATGAGCTCTGTTGAGTTTTTATGTTGTTTAAATATAACTGATCAAAAATTAATTATTGTTGCTAAGATGTGTTTAAAATAAGCCAGCTAGTTTTATAGTGATTTATTATTTAAAATGTTGTTTATCAGTTACTTACTAGTTATTTTGTTATATGAACCATTAAAACTGAGATATCTGATGGAGATACGCCTGATATTCTGGAGGCTTGCCCTAGTGTTCTTGGTTTTATCTTCAACAATTTTTCTCGCGCTTCTTTGGAAAGTGATCCTAATTGTGAATAATCAAAATCAGGATTTATATTCTTATCTTCCATCTTTTGCATTTTACTTACAATCTCCTGTTCTTTCTCAAAATAGCTTTCATATTTTATTTTGATCTCAGCCTGTTCGATGGTTTCTTTATCAAAGGTGCTAATGAGATCGTTTAATGGAATACTTACTTTTCTAATGTCATTAATTCCAACTTGAGGCCGGCTCAATAAACTAATGATCTTCACGTTTTGACTAAGTTCACTTGTCCCAAGTTCTTTTAAAAGCTCGTTTGCTGTAGCCATGTCGATCCCTTGCTTTTTCGTAAAATCGACAATGGCATCTGAATTTGCTACTTTCGCTTTTACAATATCCAGGCGCGCATCGCTAATCAGCCCAAGTTTATGTCCAATGGGAGAGAGGCGAATGTCTGCATTATCTTGTCTTAGTAATAAACGGTGCTCTGCCCGGGATGTAAACATCCTATAGGGTTCTTCAGTGCCTTTGGTTACAAGATCATCAATAAGCACACCAATATAAGATTCTGATCTTTTCATGATCAGCGCGTCTTTATTCCAAACCTTTTGATGGGCATTAATACCCGCAATGAACCCCTGACTGGCTGCTTCCTCATATCCTGTAGTACCGTTAATCTGCCCGGCAAAATATAAGTTCTGTACAAGTTTTGTTTCTAATGTTAAGGAAAGCTGCGTAGGTGGAAAGTAATCGTACTCTATTGCATAACCCGGCCTGAACATTTTAGCATTTTCAAATCCAGGGATTTGTACTAATGCTTTATATTGAACATCCTCAGGGAGCGAAGTTGAAAAGCCATTTACATAGATTTCACAAGTATCCCATCCTTCTGGCTCAACAAAAATCTGGTGCCTTTCTCTTTCTGCAAAACGATTAATCTTATCTTCTATTGAAGGACAGTATCTGGGGCCTAATCCTTTAATTCTCCCAGTAAACATTGGAGATTTTTCAAAGCCCTCTTTTAAAGTTTCGTGTACATTAGTATTCGTATATGTAATCCAGCAGCAACGTTGTTGTTTAGGAAGTTCAACATTGGTATAGGAAAAACGACCAGGGTTTTCATCCCCCCATTGCTCTTCCATTAAGGAATAATTTAAAGATCGGCCGTCAACGCGGGGAGGCGTACCTGTCTTCATTCTGCCAGCTTCAAAGCCGTAACTCGTTAATTGTTCAGTAATCCCCGTAGCCGCTTTTTCTCCTGTTCTTCCTCCGCCAAATTTTTTCTCTCCGATGTGAATTAAACCATTTAAAAACGTGCCGTTTGTTAATACCACACTTTTTGACTTTATCTCCACCCCGATGGAGGTTCTCACACCGGTAACTACACCATCTTTTATAATCAGGCTACTTACCATATCCTGCCAGAAATCTACATTGGGCGTCCTCTCCAAGGCCAGTCTCCACTCTTCAGCAAATCTCTTTCTATCATTTTGACTTCTAGGGCTCCACATTGCCGGACCTTTAGATAGGTTGAGCATCCTAAATTGCAACGTTGTTTTGTCTGCGATAATACCAGAATATCCACCCATCGCATCAATTTCTCTAACGATTTGACCTTTTGCTACTCCCCCCATTGCAGGGTTGCAACTCATTTGGGCGATAGTTTCCATGTTCATAGTAACCAACAGTACCGAAGAACCAAGGTTGGCGGCAGCCGCAGCAGCCTCACAGCCCGCGTGCCCAGCGCCAACAACTATTACATCGTATTCTTTAAACATATCTATAATCTAATATGTTTCACGTGAAACTGTATGGAGTCAGTTTCACGTGAAACATTGCTATTAATCATTCTATAATTCCGAAAGCTCTAGCCACCGACTGGTTACTGCATCGAGCTCTTCGTTTTTCTTTTCTATCAAATCACTTACTTCTTTCAGCTTTTTATAATCAGAAGCGTCAATTTCGTCAATCGATTTATTAAGGCCGGCTACTTCCTCTTCCAACAGTTGGATTTTCATTTCTGAGTCTTCCAATTCTTTTTGCTCCTTATAGCTCAGTTTCTTCCCAGCGGATTTTTCGGACACTTCCTGTTTTATTGCCTTCACAACGGGCACTTCTTTAGGGTTGCTCAAGCTTAATCGGTATTCCGAATAGTTACCGTTATAAATGGTCACTTCGCCATTGCCTTCCATAATGAATAGCTGTTCGCTCATTTTATCTAACAAATACCTATCGTGAGATACCAAGATCAATACTCCCGGAAAGTTTTCTAAGAACTCTTCTAACACATTCAATGTGTCAATATCAAGATCATTGGTCGGCTCATCCAGAATCAAGAAATTAGGATTTTGCATTAAAACTTTCATTAAATGCAGCCTCTTCTTTTCTCCTCCACTAAGCTTTTCCACCATGCCGTGTTGCTTCTTTGGGGGGAATAAAAATAATGTCAAAAGTTGCGAAGCGGAGATCGTCGATCCATCCGCCATCTTTATGTATTCCGCATCAGATTTAACTATATCTATAACCCTTTCTTTTTCGTTAAATGATAAGCCGCCCTGTTTATAATAACCGTAAACAGTGGTATCACCAGTGCTCACTTTTCCCTTTTCAGGTATCAGTAAACTAGTCATTATATTCAAAAGCGTTGACTTACCTGTGCCATTCTTTCCGGCAAGGCCAATTCTATCTGCCCTCTTGAAAGTATAACTGAAGTCATTGATAATCGCCTTATTGTCAAAAGATTGACCAATGTGGTTCAGCTCCAGGATTTTATTCCCTTGCCTAGCCATCTTAACTTTTAGTGTAATAGTTTGATTGTCAGTCCTTTGCTTTGTTTTATTGTCTAAATCGTAAAAAGCATCAATTCTGGCTTGCGATTTAGTTCCTCTCGCCTGGGGCATACGTCTCATCCATTCCAATTCCTTTTTTAAGAGGTTCTTATTCTTATGGAACGTACTCTCGTCTGATGCCTCCCTTTCAGATTTTTTTTCTAGGAAGTAAGCATAATTGCCATTGTAATTGTAAATCTTGCCCCTGTCCAATTCCACTATAGTATTGCATACATTATCCAAAAAATACCGATCATGTGTTACCAATAAAATGGTTTTATTTCCAGAAGTAAGCAGTTTTTCTAACCACTCTATGGTATCAATATCAAGGTGATTGGTAGGCTCGTCCAGCACATAAATCTCCGGGTCTTCAATCAAAAGCTTAGCCAGAGCAAGGCGTTTTTTCTGCCCACCAGATAGGGTATCTATTTTTTGCTGTAAGTGGGTAATGCCCATTCTACTTAAGATAGTTTTTATCTCATGCTCATATTCCCAGGCATTGTGTTCGCTCAGCTCTTCATAAAGCCTGTTTAAGGTTTTCTCATCAGGGTTTGGATCTTCTATTCGCTCCTCATATTCTTTAATTAGTTGCTGTTGCTTATTTTCCAAAGAAAATATGAAGTCACTTATAGAGTAGCCGTCAGGAAAGGAGGGTTCCTGATCCAGGAATCCAATCTTAGTAGATTTATTTTTAACAATTTTTCCTTCAAGAGGAGAAAATCTTTCGGCTAGTAATTTTAATAAGGTGCTTTTGCCGGCACCATTGATGCCTACAAGCGCAACTCGCTGACCTGTTTGTATTCCTAAAGTTAGGTTCTTAAATAGCCATTCATCATGATAAGCATGACCAAGGCTTTCGGCTGCAATTAATGTGCTCAAAGTATTTTATTAACGATTTTATATATAAGAAATTGCTACAAAAGTAAACAATAAAAGGCAAACATAAATTCTATACCGTACCCTGAATAGCAGAAAGCTTGCCCAGGTAATCGTCTTCCTTCTCTGTCATCAATGCCTTTGCTGGTTTGGATTTATCTTTATACCCCAATAAATGCAATGTGCCATGTATCATAACCCTACTTAGTTCTTCGCTGGCGGTTACACCCAAAGCACTTGCATTTTCCTTTATTCTGTCCATGCTGATGAAGATGTCTCCAACAATTGATTTTAAGACCTCAGAGTTGTCAAATGTGATTACATCGGTATAAGTATCGTGCTTAAGGTAATCTTGGTTCATGCGCAGTAAATAAGCGTCAGAGCATAAGATAAAGTTCAATTCATCCAACTGATAGCCTTCTGCAGCTATAGCGGCTTTAATCCAGGCTTTCAATACCCGTTTTTGTTTCAACTGGTAATTGGTTTCTTCTGCAAAGAAATTGATCGTCCCTTTAGACATTCTACTTATTTTTTCGGCGAATTTAACAATTTAAAATATTCAATTACTTTGTTTTTATAGTAGTAGTTGAGATCTGCCGGAAGCTTTCGAAGCCATTCTGTCTCAGATTGCTTTGTATTATTAAACTTTTCCAGCATCTGTTTGTAAGATGGGGGAAACTCCTTGCCGGCTTTAGCTTCGCGCTTCTCATCTTCGTTTTCTTCTCTTTGCGCCTTCTCTGCATCAAGCATTTTATCCAAAATCTTCTTCTGCCGGTCTAAAGTTTGTTGTTCTATCTTTTTGTTTACCAAGTCCGTTTCCGTGGCCTTCATATCTTCAATAGACTTACTAAGATCTCTCGCCCCGCTTTTACCATTTTTATTTTGCTCCCGGTTAAGCTTTTGCATGGCTTCCCTAATCATTTGCTGCTGCTGGGCCATTTTGGCAAACTCCTGACTCATCTGCCCTTTTTGAGCCTTTCCATTATTTCCCTCGCGCTGCATCTGCTCACGCGCCTTTTGCATACTGTTGTTGAGCTGCTGTTGCATTTGTTGCAACTGTTTCATACTTCCCTTGCTGCCTTTTCCTCCCTTACCATTCTTCTTTGCCTTTTGAAGCTGGTCTAAGGCCTCGCTCAGCATGAGCGATAAATTATTAATAGAGGTCATGGCATATTGCTGATTTCGGTTAGCAGCAGGCGTATTTCTTTCCCCTAAATTTTCCAGTCCTTTATCAACGTTCAAATTAATTTTCTGCATTTCCTCGTTTACCACACTTTCTATCTGCGGCACTCGCTTACTTAGGCTAAACAAACTATCGGCAATGGTTTTTAGGTTGTCTTTAATGCCGCGCTGCTTCTGCACATTTGCTGTATACAAGGGGTCACTACTGTTCATGTTTCTTAAAGCAAGCATCACCTTTTCTTGATCAAAGGAAGTTTTTAAGAGATTTTCTAACAACTGCCTAAGCTCTTCGGCATTAACAGAGTTTTGTGCATCTGAGGATTCTTTTTGCATCTCCTCCATCTTTTGAGCCATTTTATCTAACTGGTCACCAGCTTTCTGCTGACTTTGAGCCGCTTCTTGCTTGTCGCCCTTGTCCAGGTTATTATTGCTATTTTGTTGTTGTTTTGCTACCTCTTTAGCTTCTTCCTCAGGATTCTTAAAAGCGTTTGGGCGTTCCAATTGCTCATTTTTCTGTGCTATTTTTTCCAGCTCTTCTTTTAAGTTTTTAAAATCCTGAGCAAGCTTATCCTGCTGGGCTTTTAAATCGGCCGATTTGCTATCCTTTGCATTCGATTTCTTGGCCAAATCTTTTTGTTCTTTAGCAAGCACCTTTAATTGATCAATGTTGCGCTGAAGATTCTGCTCAAACTCCAGTTGTTTATAAAGCTCCAGGATCCTGTCTAGCTCATTCTTGAGCGACTTATTATCCATCTGCATTTTAGAAAGCTCCGTTTGCGTTTGATCTTTATTGTCTTGATCCATTAGCTCTTGTAGCTTTTTAAGCAACATTTTAGTCTTCTCGTCCAACACATTATTAAACAGCTCATCAATCTTTTTCTGCTTATCCGCCAGCTCTTCTTTTAATGCATTATTCTCTTCCTTTTGGAAAGTATTCTTCTCGTTTTGCTCCTTAATAGCTTTAACCGCCTCGTCTAATTGCTTTTGTTTGTCCAGCAGTTGCTCAACAAGCTTTTTATCATCAAAGCTCAACTGTTTCTTGTCCAACAAGGTCTCACTTAGCTTTTTTGTTTCCTTCTCTACATCGCCTGCCAGTTTAATGGCCTTTTCCATTTGTTGTTTCAGGCTTTTGCTACCTTCATTCAACTTATCGTTGATTTGCTGTGCAGATTGAACTTCAAAAACCTTAATGTCCGTTTTACTCGCTTTAGCTCCGTTAACACCGTCATTATCCCATACCTCAAAGTAATATTCCAGCGATTGCCCGCCTTTTAGCGCCTCATTCTTCATGTTCCACACAAAAAAGAAAGCGTTTTGTCGCTGGTCTTTTTTAACCGGGATGTACTTTTTACTTACCGACTTTAAAACGCCATTTTCTTTGCTATTCACAATAAACGCCAATGCACTAAACCCATGATCATCAGCAATATCACCAGAAAAATAAAGGACCTTACTACTTAGCGAATCCAATTTTTCAACAGCATTTATAGACGGAAACTCATCTTTGATCACATTGATTTGATGATGAATAGCATCCTTACCGGCTACAAATTGATTTTTCGGACTAATCGTATAAATAATATCTTCCTTGATAGTCCGGCTAAATGTGTAAGAATCATCAATCGGACTTAGGCCAGATTTCTCTTTTCCTAAAATAAATGTTAAAGCCGAACTGTTCTCGGTGCTGATATTCCAGGTAATCAGCGTACCCTCAGGGATCAGCATGTCTCCAGCGTTTTGGATCGTTTCACTTCTTTTATTAAGGTAAGCAGGGTATTTTAAATCCGCCGTCATACTTAATATTGCCGGTTTAGCCTTCACTTCCAGATGGTAGGTGATCGAATTAAAACCACCTGCAGAGAACTGGATCTTCCTGCTTTTTTGAATGTTTTTAAAAGTGTAACTAAAATTTATTTTATCTTCTTTAATCAGCTTATAGCTATTCACACCATCAGAAATATAAACCTCCTGAGGAATCTGATCGCCTGTCAGTTTTAAATTAACAACGGCATCATCGCCCTGCAAAAACTGTAACGACTTATTCAAAATGCTAAAGCCAAAGGGCGCTACAGGCAATATTTCTTTGTCGTACTGCACAAACCTGTTAGACCCTTCTCTTAAAATAGCGGGTGCAATTAGCCCAATAAGCACAATGATGGACAATGGAATGAGCACGAAGCGAACGTATTTTCTATTATCTGCAAGGCGAATTGCGCTTGCAAACGGAATGGGCTGCAATTCATTAATCTTTTGGTCTATGCCCGCCAGGATCAAACTACTATTTTGCGGACTTTGATCTGCCAGAGCTTTAAGCTGCAGGGTATTCAACAACTTATCTTGTACGCTAAAGAAGTGATTGCCAATAAGCCTGGCAGACTCTTCAATGGTAAGACTCTTTCTTAAATTGAAATAAAGAAGTGAGGGCTTCACGATCCAAATAAAAATCATAGTCAGATCTGCGATGATAAAGGCAAAAAACAAAAATGTTTTGGTACCAATGCCTGGATTAAGGTAATACGTAAGCACAAACAAACATAAGAATAGGGCCAACATTACCGCAGCGGCATAAATGCTTCCTCTTAAAAGCTTATTGAGATAAAACTTTTTAGTGAATTCATTTATTTTAGCAACCAGATGTGCGTAATTACTGTCCATAGGTTTGGATGAACTTTAAAGTTAAATAATAAGCGCAACTTTCTTGATAATTCGATTGCATTTTTGTATATAACAAGTTAGGATACTGGTTATGGCAAGTTAGGGATGCCTATGTAATTAGTTAAAGGCATAGTCTCACCTCAGGCACACCTTCTTCACGCTTTGTTCACATAAAAGTACCTGAATGTGGTTTTGGCGTGAAGAAGATGTGAACAAAGTGTGAAGATGCATATTACCTGTGAAGAATTAGCCTCAATTTTGATATAAGCCTACCTACATTAGTTTAGGCAAAAATATAAGCACAAAAAAAGAGGATGACTGTTAAGCCATCCTCTGTACAATTTATGTTTTTAATAATCTAGATTACTTTAACATTAATCGCATTCAACCCTTTTTTACCGCTTTCAACTTCGTATTCAACTTTGTCGTTTTCACGAATTTCATCGATAAGGCCTGTTGAATGTACAAAGATCTCGCTATCTCCGTTTGCAGGGATAATGAATCCGAAACCTTTAGTTACATTGAAAAATTTTACTGTTCCTTCTTGCATTGTATTATTTATTAAAAAATTAAGTGTGCAATGTACATATTATTTTTTTATTAAAATGCAAAGACATTTTTTATTCACTTTTCTAATCACTTGTCTAAGAGTATCTTATTACTTTTTTCCAACCAGAACTAGTTTAACTTCGCAAGAGTGAGGTATTCCTAACGTTTTGCCTGGAGTCACTTTAAAAAGGTTCCTAATATAAACATCAAGTATTCCCTGCACCGTTTTTTTTCTAGCTTTCAGGAATTCCGGCTGTATATAATAAAGTTCGGTTAGGTGTATACCTCCCTTTTGATCAATTACGGCAGAAATTTCATAAGCGAAATCCTGATAGGCCTTATCAATTTGCAGGTGGTATTCAGGGAATAAGTAGTCATAAGATGCTGTTCGGCCTATAAGTTTATTAACTGTAGAAATCTTTTTAACATGTGCAATTGGGCTAAGCGGGGTAAAGACGGCAGGCTGTCTTCCTGCAAAAGCCATCTTTGGGTTTAAGGGATCAGAGTTTGATTTTGCAATTAGCCCTTTAATGTATGATGTATCTGCAGGAGTAGGCCTCTGGAGCAAAGTTGGGGTTGTTTTAAGGATATTGTTAATATAATCCTCACTGTAATAGACAATGTTTACATCCGAACTGATATCACTCAATATTTCTTTTCCTTTTAGTTGGAGTCGCTGAAACAGGAGGCTGTCTTTGGTTATCTTCTTGATGCGGAAGTATTCTTTGGCAAAGTTATAAACATTTCCATGGTCAAATATTAGGAAAAATGGCTGCATGCGAAGTTTTTGAGGGCTCCAGGCCATTACTGTATCGTTAGATTTGAACTGAATGATCCAGGTAGGCTCCTGCATAAATCCCATTTCATTAAAAGACAGGCCTGTGCTAAACCGTCGTTTTACTTCGTGGTACCTGATTCCTAAAATTGGCGTAAAATCTAGCTTTTTACCTATCTTTTTTTCTTTAATTTTAATTTGCTCCTTTTCCCTTTGCGCATCACTCTGACAACTGCTAAACGAAATGGATAAGGAAAGCGCACAGAAAACTAAGCCTTTTGTTATTGGGAACACTTGCATAATCTCAAATTTAAGTGTTCTTTTTTAAAACGATTACATTTGCCACGCTTCTTTCCACTTTATGTTTCCATTTTTATTGTCGGCAGGATAATTAATCAACCCATGTAGCTGATAAATCATATTCGGCGTTTCAGCTTTATCAACTTAAAGGTAACCTCTCCATTTCTGTTGAGGGTAAAAAAAATTGTTTTGCCATCTTGAGATCGGAGCAGCTGGGTAATTTCGCCCAGATCCATTTTGGATGTATTAACAAAATTTAGGGCAAGAATTTCGTCGTCTGCTTTAATCCCCGCCTGTTCTCCCGGCGATCCGGGCTCTATCCTGACCACAAAAAACCGCTTCTTTTCTGTATTGTCTGCATATATTTCTAAGCCAGACATATCATGTTCAAACGGAAGCTTAAAACGACGATTTTTGATGAGGTACATAGCACTATCTTGATAGTCGAATGTGATATTAAATCGACTTAAAAGCTCTGCCCCTAAGTTGCCGTTTCTATTTAAAAAGAGGGCTTTTGCTGCCGCTTCTTCATACACAGGAAAAGCAGAGAGTACATTTTTGAAGGTATAATTGCCTATTTTTAAAGAGCCTATTCTACCAATTTTACCGCTAATTGGACCGCTAAGACCATTCCCGAGGTTTGCATTAAATGATTGCGTTGGAGCCGGAAAGGGCTTGTCTTTATAAGTTTCGAGAGAGATTGCGTGGCCAGCACCATTGTCTACAATAACGTTGGCCTGCACTGTTCCCAGTCCGCTAATTGTAGTTTCGATAGTGGTATAGGGCTTGTTGTTAATGAGCGTTAGTGGTATTTTTTCTCCCTTAATTTTGGGTTTTCCGGAGATGAGTTGGAAGGAGAGTATTTTTGAAGAGTAATTTATGTTTACAATAAAGCTTTTAAAAAAATAGTAGCCAACAAGCCCATCTATTTTAATGCCAAGGTAATTGGAGAGACCCAGGACATCTTCTTGTAAAATGGCCGCAGGAATATTATTGATTTTGGCCTTGCCGACCCTGACCGAAAGTTCTGTAGTGATCAAAGCATCGATTTCCGGGCCTTTCCCCAGTCCATTTATTTTGGTGGGGCGTAAATTCTTTAAGTTCATTCCCGCTATGATTTTTGGATCGGTGATGATAAGCGGAGAAACACCAGAATCCAAAATGAAATTAAATGGACCAGTATCATTTATGTAGATCGGTACGATAACAAGATTGTTTAATAGATTAAAACTAATTCGGTTTTTAGTTCTCTTACCTTTAAACTCAAACTGCTGTCCTGAGGCGTTAATAATGGCTAAAAAGCACAAGGCTAGAAGTAAGCCCAAGCCAATTAAATGCAACTTATTAATACGCCATAGCAAAATCATTGAGCTAATTTAATAAATTAGTAACAAGTAAAATTTTTCGCATGGTTAATAAGAGTTTTCATGTTTTGTTGTCTTTAGGTGTCCTCTGTTTATTTCTGCTTGCATGTTCTGCAGATCGTCAAATGGGGAATAAGTTAGCAAAGATTTTTAAAAAATCTGATGTACTTAAGCAGGATTACTCAGGATTTGCACTGTATGATCTGTCGACGGGAAATATGGTTTTCGAAAGCAATGCCGATAAATATTTTACACCCGCATCTAATACCAAGCTGTTCACGTTTTATGCAGGCTTAAAGATGGTGCCTGATTCTATCCCTTCCTTAAGGTATATTGAAAAGGGCGACTCCCTGATTTTTTGGGGTACGGGCGATCCATCCTTCTTGCAGAGCCAGCTTAAAGCGATAAAGACGTATAATTTCTTAAAATTCAGTAACAAAAAATTATTCTTTGCGCCAGGAAGGTATACCGGGAGCTTCTATGGGAAGGGATGGCAGTGGGACGATTATAATGATTATTACCAGGCTGAAATTAATGAATTCCCTATAGCAGACAATTTAGTTGATTTGAAAAATGTAAATGGAAAGCTAGTGGCGTTGCCCAGGTACTTTAAGGATAAAATAGTTGCTGACGCCACCGTTAAAGCGACTACGTTTTCCGTTACAAGGGCTTTTATAGAAAATTCATTTTCTTTTCCGACAGTTGCCATGCCAACAAATTACAATCAAAAAGTTCCTTATAAAGTTAATCTTGCCACAACACTGAACTTGCTTGCTGATACGATTGGCAGGCCTGTGGAAATTATTGCAATGCAAATGCCCCCAGCTTCAAAAACTTTATATGGGATCAAATCAGATTCTGTATTTAAAGAGATGCTGCTACCAAGTAATAATTTTATTGCAGAGCAGCTGCTGCTGGTTTATTCCAATCAGCTTGGACAGGAGCTGAGTGCTGAAAAAGCGATAGCTCATATCCAAAAAGAGTATCTTGCGTCTTTACCTGATAAGTTTATCTGGGTTGATGGCTCTGGCCTATCGAGGTATGATCTGGTTACTCCAAGGAGTATTATTAAACTGCTAGAGCTGATCTACAAAACGGTGAATGACCCTAATAAGCTTTTTTCAATGCTACCTGCGGGTGGAATGACGGGCACATTAAAGAAGGCCTATCCTACAACGGATAAGCCATTTGTATTTGGTAAAACCGGAACACTAGCCTATGTACATAACCAGAGCGGATACGTGGTTACCAAAAGTGGGAAGACGTACCTTTTCTCTTTTTTAAACAACAATTTTGTAGTGCCCGCGGCTACCGTTAGAACAGAGATGGGAAGAATTATGACTTACATCCACGAGAACTATTAATCGTTTGATGTTTTTTTTACTGGTTTGATACAACAAGCAACTCAATATCTTTATAAGGGATGTTAAACCGGCTGGCCAGGTCTTTATTGGTAAGATGTCCTTGGTAGATGTATAACGCATCTCTAATTCCGGGTTTACTCCAAACTACACCCATTAATCCGCCCATTTCACCTATGTCTACCAGTATCGGGGTAAAGATATTGGTAAGGGCATAAGATGCGGTTCTTGGAACCCTTGATGCAATGTTAGGAACACAATAATGTATTACATCGTGTTTTCTAAATACAGGGTCTTTATGATTGGTCACTTCGGAGGTTTCAAAACATCCTCCCTGGTCGATACTAACGTCGATAACTACGGAGTTTGGTTTCATCCTGCTAACAGTTTCTTCCATTACGAGACAAGGACTTCTTCCATTAGAAGCCCTAATGGCGCCAATAACTACGTCGCAAGTAGTGATTGCCTTTTCTAAAACGATGGGCTGCATTACCGACGTAAAAACGCGACTACCCAAGTTGTTTTGCAATCGTCTTAACCGGTAAATGGAACTGTCAAAAACTTTAACCTCAGCGCCAAGCGAAAGGGCTGCCCTTGCTGCATATTCACTAACAGTTCCTGCACCTAAGATCACAATTTCTGTTGGCGGTACTCCGGTAAACCCTCCTAGCATTAAGCCCTTGCCTCCTGTAACGTTGCTTAAGTATTCTGCTGCGATAAATATAGTGGTAGCGCCAACAATTTCACTCATAGCACGAACAACACTTAAGATGTTACCCTCATCCCGCAGGTTTTCAAAGCAAAGGGCATTGATCTTTTTATTCATCAGCGCTTTTAGGCTGGTTTCTTTTAAACCGCCCATTTGCAAGGCAGAAATCAATGTTTGCCCTTTGTGCATGAGTGCGATCTCTTCAAGCATTGGGGGTGCAATTTTAACAAGGATATCTGCGTTAAAGATCTCTTTTTTATCAAAGGAGATGATGGCGCCCTGCTCACTGTAGTCGTTATCAGAAAAATTTGCACCATCTCCGGCGCCGGATTCAATCACTACTTTATGCCCGTTATTAACAAGCAATGCAACAGAGAGCGGAGTAAGGGCTATTCTATTTTCCTGGAATGAGATTTCTTTAGGAATGCCAATATAGAGACTGCTACCTTTCTTATTTAACTCTGACAAGGTTTCTTGAGGCTGCAGTAAACCTTTTTGAGCGATCTGCGCCATGCCCTCACGTAGTCCTGTTGTCATTGTTTTAGAATAAATTTGGTTTTAAATTACAAAAAATAACTGGATATGATTAAATATCAATTGTAAATGTTGACGTTAAGCTTTCGTTTGTCCTGATCAATTACTGTAATTTCTACATCTACTCGCTCTGCAGGAATGAGTTCCTGAATCTTTTCTGGCCATTCTATTAAACAGATATTGCCCGAGTAAAAATAATCCTCATATCCTATATCAAATACTTCATGTATTGATTTTATTCTGTAAAAATCAAAGTGGTAGATCACCTGATCTAATGCCTCATATTCTTTAATAAGCGCAAAAGTAGGACTGCTTACTGTTTCTACAACACCAAGAGTTGCGCAAATGGATTTGATAAGGGTGGTTTTTCCTGCGCCCATCTCGCCGTAAAAAAGGCAGATCTTATTTTTCCTGATTATAGGAGCCAGCTCCTCTGCGGCATTTTTTATACCTGCAATGCTATTTACTTCAATGGTCATATTACCTGCTGCTGTATATTGCTATGGGGATAATCATTTCTTCTAATGACACCCCCCCGTGTTGGAAGGTTTCATTATAGTAGTTTACAAACTGATTATAATTATTCTGGTATACGAAATAACGGTCTTCTTTTGCAAAAATGTAGTTTGAACTGATGTTGATTTTTGGCAATTGAGCTTCATGTGGGTTTTTAATAAGGAAAACCTCTTTGGCATTGAAATTAAGGTTTCTGCCTTGTTTGTATCTAAGATTTGTATTGGTATTGCGGTCTCCTATTACTTTGCTTGGGTGTTTTACCCTTATAGTTCCATGATCTGTAGTGATGACTACCCTTACTTTCTTTTGCGATATTTTTTTAAGCAGCTCCATCAACGGAGAATGCTCGAACCAGGAAAGGGTTAATGAGCGATATGCAGCATCATCATTGGCAAGTTCACGAATCATCTGCATGTCAGTCCTGGCATGAGAAAGCATGTCTACAAAATTGTAAACAATGGCGTTAAACTCATTTTGCATTAAATTATTGAGTTGTTCATTTAGCGCTTTCCCATCATCGTAAGTAAGGATTTTATGGTAACTAAACTTACAGTCCTTTCTTACACTTCTTTTTATCTGATCTGCTAAAAATGCTTCTTCGTGCATGTTTTTACCACCCTCATCATCGTCATTTTGCCATAGAGATGGAAAGCGTTTTTCCATTTCCAAAGGCATTAATCCTGAAAAAATAGAATTCCGGGCATACTGCGTTGCGGTTGGTAAAATACTGGAATAAGTATCTTCTTCATCCAAACGGAAGTGCTCAGTAATTAGCGGGTTGATGATCTTCCATTGATCGTACCTCAGGTTGTCTATTAAAATAAAAAAGACAGGCGTATTGCTACCAACAAGAGGAAATACTTTTTTCTTTAATAATTCATTTGAAAGGAGTGGGGCTTTTTCTTTTCCATTTACCCAACCCAGATAGTTGTCTTCAATAAACCTACAGAATTGCATGTTGGCGTCAGATTTTTGCATGGTAAGAATTTCATGCATTTGGGGGTCATCCAGTTTTTCGAGCTCTAGTTCCCAAAACACCAATTTCTTATAAACATCCACCCATTCTTCATAACTCAACTTATCGTTAAGAGTCATTCCCAATCTCCTGAAGTCCTGCTGGTACGCCATAGAGGTTTTTTCATTGACCAAGCGTTTGTTGTCTATAATTTTTTTAATAGTAAGCAGAACTTGTTTAGGATTAACTGGCTTAATGAGGTAGTCGTCTATTTTAGACCCTATAGCATCTTCCATTAAGTTTTCCTCTTCGCTCTTTGTGATCAAGACAACAGGAACATCATTCCTGATGTTTTTGATGGCAGTAAGGGTTTCGAGACCACTCATGCCTGGCATATTTTCATCAAGAAAAACAAGATCGAAGTACTCCTTTCCAAAGGCTTCCAATGCGTCATTACCATTTGTAAAGGTGATTACTTGATAACCCTTCTCATTTAGGAGCAAAATATGTGGTTTTAATAAATTGATCTCATCATCTGCCCATAGGATCTTAATTTCTTGCATTATATGTTTTTATAATTTAAATTAAATCATCAAAGTAACTGGATACTTTCCTAGTATCGATAAAAATAGCAATTTTTGTACCGTATAATTTATTTTACAAAGATTGAATAAAAAGAAAATAATCAATGATCCTGTCTACGGATTCATTACTATCCCCTCAGCGCTGATTTTTGATCTCATAACACACCCATACTTTCAACGCTTACGGTACATAAAGCAGTTGGGTATGACACACTTGGTATACCCAGGTGCACTGCACACCAGGTTTCATCATGCATTAGGTGCCATGCACCTGATGGGTTTGGCAATTGATGTATTGCGCGGAAAGGGACATGAAATAGACAAAGACGAAGAGGAATCTGCAAAGATTGCAATCCTTTTGCATGACATTGGGCATGGGCCTTTTTCTCATGCGCTGGAACATTCATTGGTAAACGGCATAAGGCATGAGGAGATTTCTAAACTATTAATGCAAAAGTTAAACGAAGAGCATTGCGGAAAATTAACCAAAGCCATTACAATATTTGAAGGGAAATACCATAAAAGCTTCCTGACACAGCTTGTTTCAGGACAGCTAGACCTAGATAGAATGGATTATCTGAACAGAGATAGTTTTTTTACAGGGGTAAGCGAAGGGGTGATCAGTTTCGACAGGATAATTAAAATGTTAAATGTGCTGGATGACAACCTGGTTATTGAAGAAAAAGGAATTTATTCGATTGAAAACTTTCTGATTTCAAGACGACTGATGTACTGGCAGGTTTATTTGCACAAGACAGTAATTGCCGGTGAGCAGGTTTTGGTTAAAATATTGAAAAGAGCGAAACAATTGGCCATGAATAAGGAACAATTATTTGCAACCCCAGCTTTAAATCATTTTCTTTTGAATGAGGTCTCTGAGCAAGAGTTTTTCAATTCAGAGGATCATATTGTACAGTTTGCCCAGCTTGATGACCAAGATATCTTTGTTTCAATTAAAGTTTGGAGGCTCCATCCTGATAAGATACTTTCTACACTTTGCAAGATGCTGACAGACAGAAATCTGTATAAAGTGGAGATTACCACAGATCCTCCCGACCAGGGCAGGGTATTGCGCTTAAAAGAAAATGCAGCGACATCCCTGAGCTTAACAGCAGAAGAGGCAGAATTCTTCGTGTTTACAGATGAAATCAGCAACAGGGCATACAATGCTGGGGATAGTAATATCAATATATTATTGAAGAATAATACCACAATAGATATTGCAAAGGCTTCAGATTTATCTAACTTAGAATCTTTAGATAGAACAGTTAAAAAGTACATTTTATGTTATCCTAGAATCATTTAGCTTTTTTTAACAAAATAATTACATTTTAATCCCGTTTTTAGAGTTCTTAACACTACTGCGACACCAATAGGCCTGGTTAGGTTTATTTGTTCATATCAATTTAACATATAACTTTGTAAAATGCAATTTACTGCCAAGCAGATAAGCGAGTTTATTAACGGAACCGTAGAGGGAGACCAAAATGCTACGGTTAAGGAGCTTTCAAAAATAGAAAGTGGCGAAGCCGGCTCTTTGTGTTTTTTGTCTAACCCTAAATACGAGAGCTATTTATATGCCAGTAATGCTTCCATTGTTATTGTTAGTCAGGATTTCGTTCCTGCTCAAAAAGTGTCCAGCACTTTAATTAGAGTTGCGGATCCTTATAGTGCTTTTTCCATCTTACTGGAAAAGTACAATGCGGCAGTTAATCAATTGACTTCACAATCAGGAATCGAACAACCTAGCTTTATCCATTCCTCTGCAAAAATTGGGAAGAATGTGTTTATTGCAGCCTTCGCTTACATCTCTGAAAATGTAGAAATTGGAGACAATAGCAAGATCATGTCTCATGTAAGTATTGGACAGGATTCTGTAATTGGCAGTAATTGTACTCTTTATCCAGGGGTAAAGATTTACAATAAGTCTATTATTGGAGACCGGGTAATGATTCATTCCAATACTGTAATAGGCAGTGATGGATTTGGATTTGCGCCACAGCCAGATGGTACTTACTCTAAAATTGCACAAATTGGAAACGTTGTTATTGAAGACGATGTGGAAATTGGGGCTAATACAACAATTGACAGGGCTACAATGGGATCCACATTTATCCGTAAAGGGGTAAAACTGGACAACCTGATACAAATTGCCCATAATGTTGATGTTGGAGAACACAGCGTAGTTGCCGCTCAAACGGGAATTTCAGGAAGTACTAAATTGGGAGAAAAATCAGTGATAGGGGGTCAAGTGGGTATAGCAGGGCACCTTTCGTTGGCCAAAGGCACTCAAATTGGGGCTCAGGCAGGAATAAATTTCAATACTACAGAAGAAAACAAACAATGGCACGGTAGCCCTGCCCAACCGTTACGAGACTGGATGAGGGCCTCAGTAATCTTTAAGCAATTGCCGGCAATTGTAAAAAGAGTTGCAATATTAGAAGCGGCCAAGGGTGAATTAAATAAGACGATTGAAAAAGAAAATAGCACAGCGAAGCAATAATGAACGTTAAGCAAAAAACTATAAAATCTGAGGTTTCCGTACAAGGTGTAGGTCTGCATACGGGGGCCAATGTTACGCTTACATTTTGCCCTGCCCCCGATAACCACGGGTTTAAATTTCAAAGAATAGATTTGCCAGGTAGCCCGATAGTTGACGCAGACTGTGATAATGTAACAGATACAGCCAGGGGAACAACAATTTCTCAAAATGGTGCAAGTGTGAGTACCGTTGAGCATGTGATGGCTTCGCTGGTGGGTATGGATTTAGATAATGTGCTGATAAAGCTTGATGGTCCTGAAACGCCAATCATGGACGGGAGTGCTATTTTATTTCTGGAAGCACTTGAAAGCGCTGGGCTGCAATTACAAGATTTGGATAGAGAGTATTTTCAAATTCCGCATAACATTACGTATACAGAACCAGATCGTAAAGTTGAGATTGTAGCAATGCCTCTTGACGATTACAGGTTTACCTGTATGATTGATTATAATTCACCCGTATTAGGGAGTCAGCATGCAGGAATCTCAAGTATTGGAGAGTTTAAAAAAGAAATAGCTTCTTGTCGCACTTTTTGTTTTTTACATGAACTGGAATACCAGCTTCAAAATAACCTGATTAAAGGCGGAGACTTGAATAATGCGATTGTTATAGTAGATAAGGAGGTTACGAAAGAGGAGCTTGAGCATCTTGCTAAGATTTTTAACAGGACAGCAATAGAGGTTGCTCCACAGGGCATTCTCAATAACATGGAGTTGAGGTATCAAAACGAGCCTGCAAGGCATAAACTTCTTGATATGATTGGCGACCTTGCGCTGGTTGGTATGCACCTAAAAGGTCATATTATGGCAGCAAGACCGGGTCACGCTGCCAATGTAGCCTTTGCTAAAAAGATAAAAGCAGCAATTAAGAAAGAAAAGAACAAAAAAACACAGTATGTTTATGATCCATCAGTGAAGCCGCTTTATGATGTGGTTCAGATCATGGAAATATTGCCCCACAGACAACCGTTTTTGTTTATTGATAAAATACTGGAGCTTTCAAAAACACATGTAGTTGGCGTGAAGAACGTAACGATGAACGAAGAGTTTTTTAAAGGACATTTTCCTGGAGCTCCTGTTTTTCCTGGAGTGATACAAATAGAGGCAATGGCGCAAACCGGGGGAATTCTTGTTTTGAGTACAGTTTCTGATCCAAGAAATTATCTTACCTTATTTTTAAAAATAGACAATGTGAGATTTCGGGCTCAAGTTTCTCCGGGAGATACCATTGTATTTAGATGTGATTTAATGGAGCCAATAAGAAGAGGAATTGCGCAGATGAAAGGTGTAGGAATGGTAGCCGGAAAGGTTGTCGTTGAAGCCGAAATGATGGCACAAATAGTAAAAGTAAAAGATAGCGAACCCGCAGCATGATACAACCATTAGCTTATATACATCCACAGGCAAAAATTGCAGATAATGTTGTTATCGAACCATTTGCCGTTATACATAAAGACGTTGAGATTGGCGAAGGAACGTGGATTGGATCCAATGTGGTGATCATGGACGGAGCAAGGATAGGTAAAAATTGCCGGGTTTTTCCGGGATCGGTTATTTCCGGGATTCCCCAGGATTTAAAGTTTGCCGGTGAAGTTACTACTGCGGAAATTGGAGATAATACTACGATCAGGGAATGCGTAACCATTAACCGCGGAACTAAGGACAAATGGAAAACCGTTATTGGGAGCAATTGTTTGATTCAAGCCTATTCTCATATCGCTCACGATTGTGAGGTTGGTGACTATTGTATATTTTCTAATAGCACTACGCTTGCAGGGCATATTACTATAGGAAATTATGTAGTATTGGCCGGTCTTGTGGCAATTCATCAATTTGTAAAAGTTGGGGCGCATGCTTTTGTTACTGGAGGTTCATTGGTGAGAAAGGATGTTCCGCCTTATGTTAAAGCGGCAAGAGAGCCCCTTTCTTATGCGGGAATTAATTCTGTTGGGCTTAGAAGAAGAGGTTTTTCTTCAGAAAAAATAAATGAGATACAAGAGATCTATAGGGTATTGTTTGTTAAGCATAACAATGTAACCAAAGCATTGGATATGATTGAGGCGGAGTTTAAGCCTACTGAAATACGTGATGAAATCGTAGACTTTATTAGAAACTCTAACAGGGGCGTAATGAAAGGTTTTGGTTCAGGAAGCTAACCCGATCAATGACGATCAAACTTGAAGGCATAGGACGAAGATTTAATCAGGACTGGATATTTAGGGGTATTGATTATTCATTCAATTCTCATGAAAAATATGCGATCCTGGGTCCGAATGGTTCAGGAAAATCAACTTTGTTGAGCGTGCTGATGGGAAGCTTATCGCCTTCTGAGGGTAAAATTAGCTATTCAGATAGTGGGCCGGTACCCATAGAGATCATTTATAAAAGCATCAGCCTTGCTGCACCCTATCTGGATCTTATTGAAGAATTTACGCTAGCTGAAACTATAGATTTCCATTTTAAGTTTAAAGAAGTTCACCCGGCGATTGAAAGAAAAGATATACTCTCGCTACTTGGCCTGGAGCGTTCACAGGATAAAGCTTTAAAATATTTCTCTTCAGGAATGAAACAAAGAACCAAGCTATTACTGGCTTGCTGTTCAGCTACACCAATTCTTATTTTAGATGAGCCGACTTCTAATCTGGATACCCAGGGCGTTGCGTGGTACCATGACTTAATAAAACAATTCACTGCAAACCGCCTTGTAATTATTGGCTCTAACCAAGAGACAGAATATTCTTTTTGCAATAACCTGATTCAGATTACCGACTTTAAATAGCAATCGTTATTGGATTTAACGCGATTAGGAGCGGTTTTAAACACAATCACGGGATGCCTTAAGGTATTTTAAATTTGCTATTGTTTATTTATTAAATAGTCTATACCTTTGCGGCACGAAAAAAAGATGATATTGTTTACTATTTTTCAATTACACAGACAAAATCATCAGAAGTAAAAAAGCGGTAATATTCTGCGATTTAACGGAGAGGTAGAAAAAATAAGAGTTTTCATAGTTTAATTTTAGGTTTAGGTTGATTGTGGCTTCGGAGTGGTTCCCGAAGCCATCTTTTTTTTATATGTTTATTGTGTAGAAGAGGTGTTATCTCCAAAAAACTAAATAGAAAAGGTGAATAAGAATGAAATTAGAGTTATAATAAAGGAGAAGCGAAAGCAACTTTCCTCCTCCCAAATTGCAGCCAATAGCTTAAAAATGCTGGAACAGTTTAGCCTGCTTGATTTGTCGGACATTTCCACAGTGCATGTTTTTCTTCCAATCGCCGAAAATAAAGAACCAGACACTTTCCTTTTTATTGATTGGATCAATTGCAATTATCCAGCAGTAAAGATTATTGTCCCGAAATCGAATTTTGAAACTTCAATGATGACAAATATTGTTTATGAAGGACAGAAGACATTAACTAAAAACCATTTTAATATACTGGAGCCTCAGCAGGGTACAGCACACCAGGGAGAAGTTGATCTAGTTATTGTACCGATGCTTGCGTTTGACAGGAAAGGTTACCGAGTGGGGTATGGGCAAGGTTTTTACGACCGCTACCTTCAAAATATAAACACGTTAAAAGTGGGGCTATGTTTTTTTGAGCCACTTTCGGATATTGAAGATATAGATGAACATGATATACGACTTAACTTGTGTATTACGCCTCTAGCAACCTATCAATTTAAAGATTGAGCTCTAACAAAACTGGACAATGATCTGAGTGGATGGCATCCGGTAGGATTTTAACATGCTTTAACTTATCCAACATAGGAGTCGTCGCCAGATGGTAGTCAATCCGCCAGCCAAGGTTCTTTGCTCTGGAATTCGCTCTAAAACTCCACCATGTGTATTGGTGAGGATCTTTATTAAAGTGCCTAAACGCATCTATAAAGCCGTTTTTAAGAAACAATTCCATCCATTCTCTTTCCTCTGGCAAAAAGCCAGATGAGTTGGCATTTGATTTTGGGTTGTGAATATCTAACGCGGTGTGGCAGATATTGTAATCGCCGGAGATGATCAATTTTGGGAAATTTTTTCTTAAGGAGGCGATATATACATCAAAGAAGCGCATGAACTCGTACTTTTTAATCTGTCTCTCTTCCCCGCTTGACCCTGAAGGCATATAAAGGCTAATTAATGAAAATTCATTAAAATCAGCTCTTAAAATACGACCTTCTTTATCAATCCATTCTTCACCGCAACCATATTCAACATGGTTCGGTTTAATTCGAGTGAGGATTGCCACGCCACTATATCCTTTCTTTTCTGCTGGAAACCAATAATGATGGTACCCGAGCTGCTCTATTAAAGCAATAATTTCTGGGATTTGTATTGGTAATGCTTTAACTTCTTGTAAACACACCATATCTGCGTCCGTTGCCTGTAGCCAACCAAAGAAGTTTTTAGTTGATGCAGATCTGATTCCATTGACATTATAGGAAATGATTTTCATTGTTGTTTGATTAGTTGACGTTCAATTTTTTTTGCTTGGTGACGATTAAGAATACGAATTTTTATTTTCACATTTGTAATAGGCCTATCGTTCGTATCTGTTTTAACTCGGGCTATATTCTCAACCATCTCATAGCCTGTTACTACTTCTCCAAATACGGTATAGTTACCATCAAGGCTTGGAACACCCCCAAGATTTTTATAAACTGTTCTTTTCCATTCAGGTATCTTAGATTTGAGCCTGTCATGCTCAACTGCATTCAGTTTTTCATCATCAAAAATTTTTCCCTGAACAATGTAAAACTGGCTGCTGCTAGATGCTTTTTCGGGGTTGTCATCTCTCGCAGCGGCTAGCACTCCTTTTTTATGAAAAAGGCTATCTCTAAACTCAGCAGGAATGGTATATCCTAATGAACCCTCGCCAAGTTGAGCCCCGTTTTTTGCTTTCTTTGAATCGGGGTCGCCCCCTTGGATCATAAAGTTTTTAATAACCCGATGAAATAAGGTGCCGTCATACATACCACTTTTGGTTAGCTTAATAAAATTGTCGCGATGAAGCGGTGTTTCATTATATAGCCTAATCACAGATTCTCCCAGATCAGTTTTTATATATACATATCGATTTTTGGGCGGTTTGGAGGTCAACCCTGATGCGGAGATTAAGTAGAAAAGAAAAATTACTAGTGATTTCATGAATTAAATTATAGAATAGTCTAAGGTAATACTTTACGCTCTACTAGCCGACAAACTAGATTACTAACAATAATTTTTCCTTGTTTTGTGGAATAGACACTTTATTTCTTACCATACATCAACTATTGATTGTGACAATCGTTTTAACTTTGTAATTAATCAATTCATAAACATGAAAAAAATATTTTTATTCTTTATCGCTGTTTCCATCAGCTCAGCAGCTGTTGCTCAAACCAAATGGAACATAGACCCCGTACACTCATTTGTGAATTTCTCTGTTAAACATTTAGGGATTTCTTTTGTGGATGGTTCTTTCAAAAAGTTTGATGGTACAATCGTAGCAGCAAAACCAGACCTTACTGATGCTAAAATCAGCTTTACCATTGACGTAAATAGTATAAGCACCAATGTTGAACAGAGGGATAACCACTTAAAATCAAACGATTTTTTCAATGCGGAGGCCTATCCTAAAATGACTTTTGAAAGCACATCCTTTAAAAAGTTAAATGGGAATAACTATGAGTTAAGCGGAAAATTGACCATTAGGGACGTTACTAAAGATGTAAAATTCGCTGTTGTGTTTGGAGGAACAAAGGATGCAATGGGTGCCACAAAAGCTGGTTTTTCTGCAGCTACGATGATAAATCGCTTTGATTATAATGTAAACTACGATTTGGCTGCGGGTGGCGCAAGTGTTGGTAAGGATGTTAAGATTACCCTCAATCTTGAATTTGCTAAAGCAAAATAGTAGCCAACAGGCTTCGCTCACATAATGCTAGCGAAGCCTTTTAATTTAAGATCATGTCAAGTCTATCCCAGTTCAAAGCAATTACGTCCAATTTCCCTATTCAGGAGCATTTAATGCCAGTGCTGTTCATTGGTCATGGATCACCCATGAACGGGATAGAGAACAATGAATTTAGTTTGCAATGGACCAGTATGGCCAATGATATTCCAAAACCAAATGCGGTGCTGGTTATTTCTGCACACTGGTTTACAAATGGCACCCATATTACTGCAATGGATTTTCCTCAAACCATTCATGACTTTGGGGGATTTCCTCAAGAATTGTTTGATATTTCTTACCCGGCACCAGGTTCTCCAGATCTGGCGATGGAAACGAAAAACCTGTTGACTGGAGTAGCGGTTGGACTGGATCATGACTGGGGTCTTGACCATGGGGCGTGGACTGTAGTTAAGCATATGTATCCTCATGCAGATATACCTGTTTTACAGTTAAGTATTGATTATACAAGAGACGCAAGATACCACTATGATCTTGCTAAAGAACTTTATCAATTGCGGAGAAGAGGCGTGTTGATTATGGGAAGTGGTAATATGGTTCATAATTTAAGGATCATGAGTTGGGAAATGATCAATGGAGGCGGTTACGACTGGGCATTGGAAATCAATGAAAAATTTAAAGACTTAATTCTAAGCAATACACATCAATCTTTAATAGCTTATCAGTCGCTCGGAAAAGAAGCAATGTTGGCAATCCCTACCCCAGAGCACTATTTGCCACTAATGTATACACTCGGCTTGAAAGGAGAAAAGGATTCCGTTTGTATTTTTAATGACAAGGCAATTGGAGGGTCGTTGACAATGACTTCCGTGAGGATAGGTTAGCAGTATACCCCTTCAAAAAAAGGATAAGCCCCATATAATTGGAATTATAGGACGAACTGTTAAATTTGGTTAAAATAAAAAATCTAAACCAGAAAAAAGCGTAAATAACTTCAAATTAGAGGATATTGCGCCTATAAACAGAATAAGAAATGAAATGGGGATTTTTTAGTGCTTTACTGGTAATCGTCTGTTTTGCATCAAATGCACAAACGATAAAGACTGGGGTGTTGGTTGTTGGAAATGATATTAATGCATTAGGAGCAGGTGTTCAGTCTGCAAAATCTGGTGTGAACACCACCATGTTATTAACGGAAGCTGGGTTTAATTTACAGGAACTCAATACAAACGCCTCATCCGGACTAGAACGTGATTTTCTCAAAGCGACTAAGAAAATTAGTCAGCATTTCAATGTAAACGATGCGTTGAAATTGTGGACCGACAGCATAAAAAACCTTACAATAACAAAAAGTGCATCCTGGACTAAATTTAAAAGATCTGGGAGCGGATGGCTCGTGGAATTAAAAGACGGCAGAACGATAAAAGCAAAAGTACTTGTTGATGCAGATAAGTCTGGAAAATTAAAAGAAGCATTGCAGCTTCAATATACTGCAGCACAATGGCAACAATTAAATTATGATGATAATTTATATCGAACCAGTATTTCGTCCTGCTATAATGGAGATAAGGGACCCAGCATACTCTCCCTTTATCAATTTCTAATTCCCGGACAAGACAATCTCATTGCGTTAAATGCTGCGCAACAACACTTTTCTGCAGGGCAGGCCGCCGGAGCAACGGCAGCCTACGCGGCTTTTTTTAACAAAAAGACTTCAGAATCCGGTTTGAAGAATATACAAGGCGAGCTGATCAACTTTAAATTGTCTTTAATTCCTTTTAATGACGTTACAGATCTTGACAGCAATTGGAAGGCAATCCAGTTTACTGGTTTAAGTGGGGTGTTAAAAGCAGAATTAAAAGATGGAAAAGCCTTCTTTAATCCTGAAAGTAAGGTTTCTTCGCAAGAAATCCGACAACCTTTTAAAGACTATTTTTATAAAGCCCAGATATGGTTTGATGATTATAAAAGCGAGCAAATGACACTTGGCTCAACCCTTAGTTTGATCTGCTATACAGGCGGTAAAAAGCCTGAAACAACTAAAGCAGAAGTTTTGAAAAACTGGAATAAGCTTTATGGATTTAAATCGTCATTCGATGAAAAAAGAATGATTACAAGAAGGGAATTTGCCGTTCTTTTGAATAGTTACAATAACCCATTTAATGTTAATGTGGACAGAACCGGAAGAATTGCTAGGTAATTATATGTTTTTTGATGTTTATAGATTTCATCTATATAGACATCAACATTAAGTATCTTGTTTTACTCCAATATCGTTGCCAGTGAAGATCAATAGCTTTACCTTTGTCTTAATTAAAACATTAAAAGAAATATAATTATGGCAATAGTTGGTAAAAAATTCCCAAGCGTTAGTATTGATGCGATGTCTGAAATGGGTGATGACTTGAAAATAAATGTATTTGAAGAGGCGGTAAACAAGCAGAGCAAAGTTTTATTATTCTGGTATCCTAAAGACTTCACTTTTGTTTGTCCTACGGAGCTTCATGCTTTTCAGGAAGCGCTGCCTGAATTTGAAAAAAGGAATACAATTGTGATTGGGGCTTCATGCGATACTAATGAG
Organism: Pedobacter sp.; assembly: GCA_025351765.1. Taxonomy (GTDB): domain Bacteria; phylum Bacteroidota; class Bacteroidia; order Sphingobacteriales; family Sphingobacteriaceae; genus Pedobacter. The sequence goes on along the minus strand of JANXVH010000170.1, from coordinate 46,844 downwards.
GTTCATTTTGCTTGGTTAAATACGCCGAAAGATAATGGGGGTATTGAGGGCGTAACTTACCCCATTCTTGCAGATACACATAGACACCTGTCTAATATTTTAGGTATAGTGGAACAAGATGTAGCATACGATGAAGAAGGAAATGAAACTTTTTTTGGTTCTAATGTTACTTTCAGGGCTACTTATTTAGTTGATGAAACTGGTAAAGTATTCCATGAAAGTGTAAATGATATGCCCCTTGGTAGAAACGTTAAAGAATATCTTCGCCTGATCGATGCGTACAGTCATGTTCAAACACATGGTGAAGTTTGCCCGGCTAACTGGGAAGAAGGTAAGGATGCCATGAGCGCCAACAGAAGTGGTGTTGCAGAATATCTTAGTGCTCATTAATAAAAGAAAACCATGTTTTTAGAATTAACAGAAGACAATCTGCAATCTTATGTTGCAGATAATAAAAAGGTAATGGTTCAGTATGCAGCTTCATGGTGCGGGAATTGTAGAATAATGAAGCCGAAATTTAAAAAGCTGGCTGCCGAGAATGATGACGTTGCTTTTTTGATAGTTGATGCAGAGAAGCTTCCTGATTCAAGAAAACTGGCAAACGTAGATAATCTTCCAACATTTGCTGCTTTTGAAAATGGTGCGCTGGTAGATCAGGTACAAACAAATAAAGCAGAATTGTTAAACGAGCTATTTAATAAAATAAAATAATGAAGATTCCAGTAATTAGACAGTTATTTCAAAACAATACAGTGGAGCAGCTTGAGGTTACTTTAGGTGTCCTTGAAGGTTTTTGCGAGTTTAGGGGCGTGCACGATCAGGAGGTAGATGTAGTTGGAGAAATAATCACCAATATATGTGGAGCGTTAGAAGTTCACGCTAATGTAAATGCAGGTGCTATAGAAAAGGACGCACTAAATGTATTCGCCCAAAAGGTTATGGGCTCAATAGATAGATGATATGCAAAAAAAGAAAGGCGCCCATATGGAGCGCCTTTCTTTTTTAAACTAGGCTAGGTTCCTGCCTGCGTTTACTATACCGTAAACTGTGCGTATCGCTAGTTTTTCAAGAGATTGTTTTTCTTGTTCAGAAAGCTCCTCTTGAAGACGTTCCAGCGCATAGTGCTGGATAAGCACCAAAGGCAATACTATCTTCTCTCTAACGGCAATAGAGCGCTTCTCAGCCGGATAGTTTTCCATCAGGCTCTCTTGCCCTGATAGCTTTAATAGCATTCGTTTAGAGCGCTCAAATTCATCGAATAAAACTTTCCAGAAAGCTCCATACTCTTTGTCGTTGGCAAAGTGTGCAGTAATTGCAAAATCTGATTTACTCATGGACATCATACAGTTCTCTACTATTGTTTTAAAATAGCCAGATTCATTGTAGGTTTCTATCAGCTTATCCCAATTTCCTTTTTTCTCCTGATTTTCCAGGGCTGTTCCCACGCCAAAAAAGCCAGGAATATTCTGCTTCAACTGGCTCCATGAGGTAACAAAGCTAATGGCACGTAAATCTTCCAGTTTAAGGGCTTCGCCCGAATTTCTTTTAACCGGTCTACTGCTAATTGTTATTTTAGACAGTAAGCTTAGCGGAGAGAATTTTTCCAGATAACTTAAAAACAGCGGATGTTTTCTCAATGCTACAAATGCATCAAAACTATCGTTGGCCATTTCATCCAGCAGGCATTTGTGTATCGGATCAAGAAGAATATTGTGCTTTTCCCTAATACCCGCAGATATACCCGCATTGATCAGTTGCTCAATATTAAATTCAGCGCTGTCTATTGAGCCGTACTGAGAGCTGATGGTTTGTCCCTGAACGGTAAGCTGTATGTTTTTATTAGCAATTTCTTTCCCCATTGATGCGTAAAAACGATGTGTTTTACCTCCACCTCTTGAGGGAGGACCACCGCGACCATCAAAAAATGCCAGTTGTATATTGTGTTTGTTTGCAGTCTCTGTCAAAGCAACCTTGGCATTAAATATAGACCAGTTTGCCATCAGGTAACCCCCGTCTTTAGTGCTATCAGAGAAACCCAGCATGATATCCTGCTTATTGCCCCTTGCTTCCAAATGTTTCTTATAGAACGGGTGAGCGTATAATGTTTCCATAATCTCAGCCGCACCAGACAAATCGTGTACCGTTTCAAATAGCGGCACAAAGTCAATGGTCAGGTTATTTTCCTGCCAGCCATTCCATAAAAACAGCTCTATCAACTGTAATATGTCGCTTGCCTGTTGGCAATTGCTAATGATAAAACGGTGGCAGGCAAGTTCTCCGTTGCTGTCCTGGATTTGTTTTACCTCGGCAATGGTTTGCAGTGTATCTTCAATCAGCGAATTGCCTTTTTCTGCATAAATAACCTTGGCGCTTTTAAACTGAAGCACTTTTATTTTTTCAACTTCATCAAGATCTTCATAATTCTCAGGGAAAAGTGAAATTATAGGTTTGCTTTGTCTGCAGTAAGCATGTACATCCCTTAAAACACGACTGTCCTGCCTAATATCAAGCGATGCAAAATGACAGCCATATAATTCAACTTTACGGATCAAACCAGAAACAAGATCGGCAAAAAGCCCATCATGATCTTTATCAAGTATTGATTTAATGTCTGATAAATGCCTGATTACATCTTCTAAAATGTTTTTGTGACTAATATTGGGTTCAAACGCATTCTTATAAAGTATATCCTGTACTATAGCAATAGAATCTTCTACCCCCCTAAAAGTAATCCTTCTTTTCAGACTTCTGAAATCACGGTAATAACAGCGAAACAAAATCTGTCTCAACATTTTAGAAACCTGTATGGTAGAGTCTGTATGCACATTGGGATTTCCATCCCTATCGCCTCCAGGCCAGAAACCAAGTTCTATCATTTTCTTAGGTGTCAGGCTATATTCGTTCAATGTTTTGTCAATGCCAGATTGTATGTTGGCTGCGGCAAAATAAAAAACGTTTTCTAGGTACCATGCCAAACTTAAGGCCTCATCAACAGGAGTGGGCGATTTTTTATTAAAGAATGGAGTTTTACCCAGCTGCTGTAACAGCAGATGTATGGTAGAGATCTCATTGGTTTTAATGGCGGTAGTAAGGTCTGTAATAATAGACAATACACTACCCGGATAAAACTGCGTAGGATGCGCCGTAAGAACAAGGCGTAAAGAAAAATCTTCAATCAGGGCAGCTATTTTTTCACTTAACGGATGATTGTCAACCCCCTTCTTTAGGTAAGACAGTAGTGCATTTTCTTCATCATCGGCATTCAACTTATTAAAAGAAGCATCTTCTACGGCATCAAATAATACCACTTGCCTTTCAATATATTGTATAAACCGAAACAAAAGGTCAATAATATCCTTATTGCTATTGTGCTGCGTATATTTTTTAAAAAAAGCAGTAATGATCTTTTGAGGTGTTTCATGGTTTAATACGCCTTCTTCACAAAATTTAATAAATAATGGAAGTAAGGTTCCCGTGTCTTTGATCTTATAAAAAGGAAGCGTAAGAAAAAGGCTGTTATAGAGTTCGAATCTGGATACAACCTCATTGTTAAATACGGATTCTCTCTGGCCTTTTGTGCGTTGTTTCTGCATCATATTTGAAGGTTATTTTTCGCGCTTAATTTACCAAAAAAGCACCAGAAAAGAGATGTTTAAGACGCACTAAATAAAATTTGGTTTTTTAGCAAAAAGTAATTAACTTTCTACTGTAAAGGTTTAACAGATCCTTTAAAATTGCTTCACTATTTTTAGGGATAAAATACAGCAAGTAAGTAAGTTAATTGTAATTTTTTTTAAGTAGAAAAAGGCGTTAAGATTACTTAACGCCTTTTGTATTTAGTGTATATCTGAAGGTAACTGTACATTCTTCTTAAATTTTTGAAGAAACAACAGCGGAATCGAGCATAACATTACCAAACCGGCAACCCAATAAGCGTCACTGTAGGTCAATAAAAGTGACTGCTTCGTTACTGCTCCCTCAATAGCTTTTAATCCGAGCAACTTTGCATCTAGATAGGTATAACCCTTCGCCATGAAGTTCTTAACCAAACTGTTCAAACGGTCAGTAAAAGCAGGATTATATTCGTTTATATTAATAAGCAAGTTGCTTCTATGGAAACCCTGACGGATGTGAATTAGTGTAGTCAGCGCCGCTATGCCAAAAGATCCACCCAACTGTCTCATCATATTATTTAATCCTGAACCCTGACCAATCTCTGCGCCTTTTAGGTCCTGCATTGCCAAAGTAGTTAACGGAACAAACAATAACGCCATACCCACCCCCCTTATCATAAGCGGAAGGAAGAAGTCATTCGTGCCTGATTGTAAAGTAGAATTGCTAAGCGTAGAACAGAAAACAAAGAACAGAAACATGCCAATGGTTGCCATAAACTGCGCCGGTATATTCTTTTTAAGCATAATACCAATAAAAGGCATCATTACTATAGTGCAAAGTCCACCTGGAAACAAAAGTTCTCCTGTTTGCAAGGCCGAAAAGCCAAGCAAATTCTGACAGAAGATAGGAAACACAAATACAGACCCATACAAGCCGAAACCAAGTATAAAGGAGGTAAACATACCAACAGAAAAACTCCTATGCTTCATGATCTTGAAGTTTACAATAGGGTGATCTGTGCTCATTTCTCTCCAAATGAATAGCAATAAAGCCAGCACTGATGCCACTGCAAGCGCAGTGATGTAAGGAGTTGAAAACCAATCTTCACTCTCCCCCTTTTCAAGCAGCGTTTGTAAACTACCAACTGCTATGGCAAGCAAAGCAATACCCCACCAGTCTACCGGCATTCCTTTTCCTTCCTTCGGGGTTTCCCTTACAAAGGTATAAGTACAATAGGCGGCTAGAATCCCGACGGGAATGTTTACATAAAATATCAATGGCCAAGAGCTGATCTCTAAGAGATAGCCACCAATTGTTGGCCCCACGGTAGGGCCAACCACAGCGCCCAAGCCAAATAGCGCTGTAGCAATACCCACATCCTCTCGTGGCCAAGTCTCAATAAGGATTGCCTGTGCGGTGGATATTAAGCCACCACCTGCGAGCCCTTGTAGAATACGGAAAGCAATTAATTCTTCCAAATTCGTGGCATTTCCACATAGAAATGAAGCGATGGTGAAAAGGATAATGGAAAACAGGAAATAGTTCTTTCGGCCAAACCTGCTGCCCAGCCACCCAGACATGGGCAATATAATTACGTTGGCCACGGCATAGCCGGTAGATAGCCATGCAACATCCTCTAGTGTTGCACCAAGGTTACCTTGTATCTGGGGAATGGCAACGTTTACAATGGTGGTATCTATCAGCTCCAGTAAAGAAGCCGTGATCACCGTAAACGTGATTACCCATTTTTTTAAACCTTTTTCGGCCATTATCTAGTCTTTTATAGAAACAGAAACCTTAACACTCATTCCAGGGCGCAGCTTGGCCATCATCTCTTTAGATGCTTGGGTAATTTTAATCTTCACAGGAACTCTTTGCACAACTTTTACAAAGTTACCTGTAGCATTATCAGGAGGAAGCAAAGATCCTTTTGCTCCTGTAATGGGGGCAAAATTGTAAACCTCTCCTTGTATATCTTCCTTAGGATATGCATCTACCTCAACTTTTACCTTTAAACCAGGAGTGATCTTTTCCAGTTGAGTTTCTTTGAAATTGGCCGTAACATAGATGCTGTTTTCATTAACTATAGAAAACAAAGCCTGCCCTGCCTGTACCAATTGTCCTTTCTGAACATTTCTTTTTGAAACAATACCCGTAGCTGGGGCTTTAATGTCAGTATAAGAAAGCTGCAACTTAGCGAAATCAACTTCGGTCTGGCGCTGTGAAACTCCAGAATTGCTTACCGCTAATTGGGATTGGGTGGTACCCACTTGTTTTACAGCGGCAACATATTGGTCTTTGGCTGCTGTAAAAGCAGCCTGAGCAGATTCTTTCTGTGCCTTTGCCTGGTCAAATTGCTGTTGCGTAATGGAACCATCCTTTACCAGGTTTGCATAACGGTCATAATCTTTTTGAGCCAGCATCAAATGAACCCTTGCAGCCTCTATGTTTGCTTTTGCAGTACTGGTATTGGCAGAGGTAGCAGCAATCTGAGATTGAGAAACACCCACGCCTGCACTGGCACCTTGTTGCCCTGCCGCAGCCTGCTCTACTTTAACTTTATAGTCGCTGTCATCAAGCTTAACCAAAACATCACCTTCTTTAACGTTCGTGTTTTCCTCAAACTTTATTTCCTTCACAAAACCTCCAACCCGGGCAACAACAGGACTTATGTCTCCATCAATTTGCGCATCGTCAGTATCTACATGCTTATTGTAATAAATATATTCCTTGGTTCCAAAAATGGCTCCTATTATTAAAAGTACCCCTAATATGATAGGTACAACTTTGTTTTTCTTTTTCTTTTCAGTGGTCATTACGGTATGTTTTTGAGAATTAGTTAGCTATTTTTCCTGTTGATTTTAATAAAGCATAATATGCAAGTCCGGCATCCGCCTTTGCCAGCTCCAGGTTAATTTTAGCCTGGTATAAAAGTGTTTCTGCATCGATCCTATCAATTGCTGAGGCAACGTTGTTTTTGTATTTAGATGCCAATAGGTTGTCATTTTCTGTAGCCTGGGCAATTGAGGTTTCTAAAATTTTAATCCGGTTAATCGAAAGCTGATAGTCCTGATAGGCCTTATTAATTTCAGTTTTAAGCTGATCAGACCAGATGTCTTTCTGAATCACCACGTTTTGCTGCTGTATTCTTGCCTCAGAAATTTTGTTCTTATTGGTCCACAGGTTTCCTATATTCCAGGATACATTCGCACCCAAAGTTATCGGCATTAAATATTGATTACTCGGTGGAATAAAGCTACCGCTTGGATTAATGTAATAAAGGTTAGCGCCAATACCAACGGTAGGCAAGGTATTCGCTTTGATAGATTTGATGTTTACTCCCGCAACTTTGTTCTGTAATTCCAGTTGCTGAAGTTCCTGCCTGTTGCTCATGGCCAGATCAATATAGCTACTTAAAGATCCTGCAACTTTAAGCCCGTTTTCAGGCTCAGATATTTCTATAGTTGTTGCTTCGCTCAATCCCAGCAATATGTCAAGGTTGTAGTTTAAAATCTTGCGGTTATTCTCTATTTCCATATCCGTCAAAGAAACGTTAGCTTGCTGAAGCTGAAATCTCAGCACATCATTCTTAGTTACAATACCCTGGTCAAAGAAACGTTGCGCTTGCTTAAGCTGACTTGCTATCGCATCGAGATTTTGTGCTACAACTTTTTTGCTTTGCAACAATTTATAGAGGGCGTAGTAGGTGTTTATTACCGCATAGCTCACCTCTTCTTTATTTTTATCTGCATCTAGTTTGGCAACCTCAGTTAGTAATCTAGTAGATTCTTCAGCATATTTTAGCTTCCCTCCGTTGTAGATCAGCTCTTGAACAGCTGCTGTTCCTACAAAAGCATCGGCTCGTTTAGGTAGATGGATTGGATTACCACCCCCAATAATTAAAGTATTGGTGGGTATTTCTGCATGGTTATATAAAAAGGAAGCAGAAGCACTAGGTAGCGCATTGTCTTTAACAATAGCCAATCTGGAAACCGCCTCATCAATTTTACTCTGAGATAGTTTTAGGTTTTTACTATTGGAAATTCCCAGGGCAATGGCTTCTGGCAAGCTTAATTTCTTAACATCCTGGGCATATATAAGCCCAGGAAGCATAAGCGTAGGAAGAATTAATTTTAATGTATTGCGTATCATTTTTGGGGTGTTAGGTAAATTATAACGAGTTCTTTTAAGTGGGTAATTAGGCGCGCGGTAATTATCTTACGGCCCTTGGTTGTATTAATATCCAGATCTGTGCCCAATGTGATTTTGTAAGAAGAGGTAGCTACTGCGTTTATTGTTCCCATAATTGTTGCTATTAACATGCGCACATCTATCTTCCTAAAGCTTCCATCAGAAATGCCATTATCTATTATGCTTTCAATTACAAGCATATTGTCTTTCATGGCATTTTTAATGTTGCTAAACATTTCCGGGCGCTGGGGTAAACTTAATTCCCGCTGCATCATTTTATGAAAGGTGTGGTTGCAAAGTATTCTTGAAGCATACCTTTCTATTACCTGCAAAAGTTTTTCCATTACGGGTAAATCAGTTTTGCTGATGATGTTGAGCTGTTCTTTGAAATCCTGAATCCTTTGACTCATGATCTCCATAAAAACACCTTCTTTAGATCCAAAGTAGTAATTAATCATGGCCATATTGGCTCCCGCCTCTTTTGCAATTTGTCGGGTTGAAGCGCCCTCATAACCAAGTTCTGAAAACAATTTTTCCGCTGCTTCCAAAATAGCCCCCCTTTTATCTGCTTTTTCCATCTTCATTTATGCTACAAAATTAATCAATCGATTGATTAATTATAATAAAATTTATTAATCGATTGATTAATGACAAAAGGCTGACCAAAGCGTATTTTGTACACTAAGGGTGCCGAACGATACATTTCCTTTTTTTGACTGCCTGTACTACATAAAAATTAGATACTTTTGCTCCAAATTACAGAGAAGTATGAGCTGGATCATTTTAGTAATTGCCGGGTTATTTGAGGTTGGTTTTACAACATGCCTTAAGCTGTCGAACAATTTTTCTAACCTGAAATGGACAATTGGATTTGCTGTATGCATTGGTTTGAGTTTTTTCTTTCTTAACAAAGCAACTCAGGTATTGCCAATGGGCACTGCTTACGCCGTGTGGACAGGAATAGGTGCGGTAGGTACTGTAATTGTTGGCATATTATATTTTCAGGAGCCTGCCAATTTCTGGAGAGTTTTTTTTATTACCACGCTAATTGGCTCAATATTGGGCTTAAAGTTCTTTGCCGAAGGGTCTTAAACAAAAAAGCCGGATAATTACTTACCCGGCTTTTTTGTTTCTGATAAAATCAAAAAATATTAATTTTAAAACTATTTAATAGTGATCGGCAAGGATACACAAGTAGTGTCCCACCCTACAACTAAGTTAGCGCCACCTGCCGCTTCTGTAAAAATGATAGACAAAGCTTCAACAGGTGCAGCTAATGTTTTAACCGGAACATCTGCTCTCACTACATCTTTTTTAACATCATAAGTGTAAGCACCCCAGCTGTGGATTTTGCTATTGATAATCATAGTCCACTTATCTTTATTAGGAATAGCAAATAAGCTATAAGAACCTGCTGCAATAGCTTTTCCGCCAATTACTACTGGTTTGTAAAAAGTGATCTCGTTAGATTCGTTGGCGCCTAAGCGGTAAACAGCACCAAATTTTTCCAATTCTCCAAACACAACACGGCCTTTTTTTGAAGGTCTTGAGTAAATCAATCTAATTGATGGGGCTGTATTTTTCTGCGTAGTACTTGCAGGAAAATAAGAAAGATCTGCAGGGCTTGTATCCAGTGCAGGGAATTTAGGATCCTGGGCATTAGCCGCAATTGTAAATAGGGCAAATAACGCCAGTAAGGTTAATTTTTTCATGGTTATATTTAATTAAGTTAAACTAGTATTGACGATCTTTTACAATAGCGTTTAAGAACACGGCTCCAAATAGGAATCCAAGTAGGCCACCAAAAAGCAACCAACCAAAGCTTAAAGTAATGGCGGCGGTAGTTAAAATTCCAAAAAATAGGCCTAGAACGTAATAAAGCCAATCAAAACTGTTGTTATTTTCTTGTTCAGTCATTTTATATATACTTAATGCTCAAAGATATTGATTTATTTTATTTGCGTATAATTTATATCATGTAATATGTATGAGCAAAAAAAAGAGCCATACCTACATTTACCTTATACTTTATTTTACAAGGGTCTCCTTTCATGGCTTTTTCTAAAAGCAAGAAATAATACCATAAACCTAAGCTGGGTTAAAGGAAAGGGTTCCGTAAAGAAGGTAGGTTGGGAACAGGTAGGGAAGTAATTTAACTAGCTGCTAAAACGGGGTTGGCGGTACATTGTTCCTAGACCTAGTTGGGGCTAAATAAGGCTTTGATTGGGCTTTGCTTGGGAAAAGGTACCTTTTACCCAACCAAACCCAACCCAGACCCAAGCAAAACCTTAACCAGCCCAGAGTTAGAACCCCTCCAGAGCCTATGCTATCCAGAGGTAAGTTCATCTTTAATTCAAATTTATAGGGTATTTTTACGTATGAATTTTTAAGTTTGGGCACCATATTGAACTTCGCTGATGAGAACACAGATAAATGCAGTTACTATTGCCGCCAAAGACCTTTTAAAATTAAAAGATTTTTATTCGAATTCTTTTGGCTGGGAAATCCAATCAGAGAGTTCAGAAATTATAATGTTTAGACTTAAGCATGGATTAATCTTTAGCATTTATAAACTGGATGACCATGCAATTTATATTGGGAACGCTAATACTGCGGAAGGCACCTTTCCTAAATACTACCTAACGATCAATACCAATTCATTAAAAGAAACAGATGAGCTGTTTATGGAAATGGAAAGAAAGGGTGTTCCCATTGTTAAAAAGCCTGAAAAGGTTTCCTGGGGTGGTTATTCTGGAATAGTAACAGATCCTGAAGGTAATTACTGGGAAATCTGTTTCAATCCAATGGAGTAAGGATTTATCCTAAATACCGATCTTTTATAATGGCGGTATGGTGCATAATATGTCCGGCAATAATGTATACAATTGCCCTTACTGTAATTTTTCTTTCTGATGCAATCCCGCTGCGGTTCAACTCCTCCTCTGTCAGAGATTTGATGAGGTATAAATTGGCCCGGCGTAACAACGAAAATTCTTCTGAAAAGCTGGTTAGGGCTCTGTCAGAGAAGTGAGCATTTGCAACATAATCATCTTCTTCAAAGCCTGGAAGGGACTGGAGTTCATGCCTTGCAAAGCAAGTTAACCTGTAAACCAAAATCCTTTCGGTATCAATAATATGACCTATTAACTCTTTTATAGTCCATTTGCCAGGGGCATAAGCATAATCAGATTTATCTTCAAGACTAATGATGAAGTCGGCAAATTCAGTAACCTGTCGTTCTAGGATGTCAACAACGTTGCCATGAACAAGTTTAATATAAGTTTCTCCCCAGATGGGATATTCACTAGTTTTCGGTCGGTTCATAAGTAATGCTGCTTTTTAATATAATGCGAAACGTGGTACCCTTGCCCAAATCAGAATCCTTAACAAATATTTCTCCACTATGGTAGTTATTTATTATTCTTTTAGTGAGGGAAAGCCCAAGCCCCCATCCCCGTTTACGGGTAGTATAGCCAGGCTGAAAAACGGCGTCAAACTTGGAGCGGGCAATGCCTTTACCGGTATCAGTTACATCTATAAAAACTTCTTCTTTAGCAAGGTTCTCGATGATGTTGATGGTTATTCTTCCTTCATTTTCTATGGCATTTGCTGCATTTTTCAATAGATTTTCGATTACCCAATCAAATAGCGGAACATTTAGCATGGCGCGGACCTGTTCATCTCCTGTGATGGTAAAGATGACTTTGTCTGAAGTTCTTAGTTTAAAATAGGCTACAAAATTCTGAATTACTACAAAAACCACATGATCGTCAAGAATGGGTTTCGAACCAATTTTGGAGAATCGGTCTGTAATTACTTCTAAACGCTTAATGTCGTTTTCCATTTCCGCTATGAGCGGGTCGTCTTCTGCATTAAATCGAGATTTCATGAGCTCAACCCAGGCCATAAGGGATGATATTGGGGTGCCTAGTTGGTGGGCTGTTTCTTTAGCCATACCTACCCATACCTGATCTTGCTCTGCTTTTCTTGCTGAGCTGAAGGCCACATAAGCTGTTAATAAAAATAAGGAAATTACACCTAATTGGATGTATGGAAAGTACCGTAGCTGAGTTAAGGTTGGAGAATCTTTGTGGTAAATATACCAGCTGGAGCCATCTAAGCCCATTGTATTTATAGGTATAGGAGCATATTGGGCTTTCATTTTTCTAAGTTCCCGTTTAAAATAAGCGGGATCAAATGAAACACCGGGTTTGTTCTCCACATCGTAATTTGTTTTTGTGGAGTCCAGCCCCTGGTAGCCGCGTATTTCTCCCTTTGAATCTATCATGATAACCGGCAATTTGTTGTTTGCCCTGATCAGGTCAATTAAGCTGGTGTAACGATCTTCATCGTACATCATAATGGCCTGTTCTGTTACCTTAACATAGAGATGGAACTGCAGGCGCTCTTCGCGTTCCATTTTTTTTACAAAAAAATCACTGTAGAAAACAGAAGCCGCACCTATAATAATGGCAAATATCAACAGAAAGAATTTCCAGCGCCGCTTTTTCTCGTAGGGGTTCATAGATTATGTAGGCAAATTACAAAAATATATCTTTGCAGGTAGTAATATGGAAAAGAAAGTAAGAGTAAGATTTGCGCCGAGTCCTACAGGCGGACTGCACCTGGGTGGTGTACGCACTGCGCTGTTCAATTATTTATTTGCTAAAAAGCACAATGGCACATTTGTGCTAAGGGTAGAAGACACCGATCAAACTCGGTTTGTGGAAGGCGCCGAAGCATATATCGTTTCCTGCTTGGAATGGTGCGGAATGATACCAGATGAAAGTCCGCAGGTAGGCGGCCCGTTTGGCCCCTACCGTCAGAGCGAAAGAAAACCTACTTATAAACAATATGCAGACCAGCTGATTGCCGATGGATACGCTTACTATGCATTTGATACACCAGAGGAGTTGGATGCAAAGCGTAAAGAAGTAAACAATTTTACGTACGGACTGGCAACAAGAGCTCAGATGCACAATTCCCTTACGATGAGCGAAGATGAGGTAGCTAAACTTTTGTCTGAGCATGTGCCTTACGTTGTGCGTATAAAAATGCCAGAAGATGAGTTGGTTTCTTTTACAGACCTGATAAGAGGCCATGTGAGTTTTGAAACCAACTTAATAGATGATAAAGTGCTTTTAAAAGCAGATGGAATGCCTACCTATCACCTGGCTGTTGTGGCAGATGATAAAGCCATGGAGATAACCCATGTTTTTAGGGGAGAAGAGTGGCTGCCATCTGCTCCAATCCATATTCTATTGTGGCGTTACCTGGGCTGGGAAGATATAATGCCAGCATGGTTGCATTTACCACTGATCTTAAAACCAGATGGGAATGGTAAGCTGAGCAAGCGAGATGGCGATAGATTGGGCTTTCCTGTTTTCGCACAAAACTGGGCAGACCCTAAAACAGGCGATTTAACGGCAGGATTTAAAGAACTTGGTTTTATGCCAGAGGCCTTTGTAAACCTACTTGCCATGCTGGGCTGGAATGATGGTACCGATCAGGAAATGTTTACCCTGCCCGAACTTATAGAGAAATTTTCGGTAGAAAGAATAAGCAAGGCGGGAGCAAAGTTTGATTTTGAAAAAGCGAAGTGGTATAACCATGAATGGATTAAAAACTCGGCCGCTATTACATTAGCCCCTGCAGTAACAAATGCGCTTAAAACAACGGGTATTTCAATTGCGAACGACAATTATTTATTGAAAGTAATTGATTTAATCAAAGACAGGTGTAACCTAATTACAGATTTTGTACAGCAGTCAGGTTACTTTTTTGCCATACCTGATAGCTATGACCTTGCTGCTGTGAAACCCAAATGGGCGGTAGAAAAAGCAGCTTTTTTTGAAGAATTTTCCGCATCACTAACAGGTAGTTTAATCGCATTAGAACAAGAAGATAAATTCAAAGAACTGGCCGTAGCACACAACTTTAAGGCGGGAGAACTGATGCTTCCTTTGCGGATTATGCTGGTGGGTGGGAAATTTGGCCCCGGTGTTTTTGATATTTCCGTTGCTTTAGGATATGAAGAAGTTCAAAAGAGAATTCGCACAGCGATAACGATATTTAATCAATAGCTAAAAAATTGCAGTTTGGTATAACAATTGATATTTGTAATTAGTATACCAAATAAACGATTTTTATATGCAGTGGTTCGGAAAAGGAAGTGGCAATATAGACGATAGAAGAGGAATGAGTGGCGGTGCCCTTGGCGGTGGCATTGGAGTTATTGTAGTCATTATTGGATTAATTTTTGGACAGGATCTTACCGGTCTTGTCAGTCAGCTTCCCGCAGGACAAGGTCAGGTTACGGAAGGAAAAACCGGCGACCCTACAGATGCTGAAGGTAAATTTGTTGATGGGGTATTTGAATCTACCAATCAGGTATGGAAAATTCAGTTTAAAGAAATGGGTTCTACCTATCAGGAGCCAGAAAAACTTACGCTGTTTACAAATTATGTTCAGTCTGCCTGTGGAGGTGCCAGTTCGGCCGTAGGCCCATTCTATTGCCCGGGGGATAGAAAAATATATATTGACCTTTCGTTTTACGAAGAATTGAAGACCCGCTTTGGTGCTGCAGGTGATTTCGCACAGGCTTATGTAATTGCACATGAGGTTGGCCATCATGTACAGAATTTGCTAGGAATTTCTGCAAAACTTGATGCAGCAAGGGGTAAAGTGAGTGACACGGAATACAATAAGCTTTCTGTAAAGCTTGAGCTACAGGCAGATTTCCTTGCCGGAATGTGGGCACATCACGCACAAAATTTAAAAGATTTTAAACTGGAGAGTGGTGATATTGAAGAAGCGCTAAATGCCGCTAATGCCATAGGTGATGATAAGCTGCAGAAGCAGGCACAAGGAGAAGTTGTGCCAGATGCGTTTACTCATGGGACCTCGGCGCAACGGATGTATTGGTTTAAAAAGGGTTTCGAAACAGGAGATATTAAACAAGGCGATACATTTAGCGCTACTGATCTTTAACGACCTTATTTTTACAGATTTTAATATGATATGAAATTATTTCACAAATATTCTCGCAAATTGTACAATGTTAAAATGTCCATTTTCCTTCGAGAATGATATTAATAGTAGATGATACCCCCGAGAATCTTATTTCGTTGAAAAAGGTTTTAGAAAGGCATAACTTTGAAGTTGATACCGCATCCTCTGGGGAGGACGCCCTTAAAAAGGTGCTGAAAAACGAATATGTTTTGATCATTTTAGATGTTCAAATGCCCGGTATGGATGGTTTTGAAGTAGCCGAAGCTATTTCTGGCTATAGTAAAGCAAAGGAAACAGCAATTATTTTCCTGTCGGCTGTCAATACCGATAACAGGTTTATAACTAAAGGTTATTCATCAGGTGGTCTTGATTACATTACCAAGCCCGTTGATATGGATATCTTGCTTCTTAAAGTGAAAACATTCTACAGGATTTACGAGCAGAATAGGAAACTTATAGAGATCCAAAATGCGCTGATGGAGGAAATTGAGTTTAGGAAGCAGGCAGAAAGAAAAAAGGATGAGTTTATTAGTATTGCGAGCCATGAACTTAAAACCCCTTTAACGAGTGTAAAAGGCTATATGCAGCTGCTTGAGCGGAATCTTGAGCGTGGTGATATTGAGACGGTAAAGAGCCACCTTGGTAAGGCGCAGGTTCAGATGGAAAAGTTGAACGATCTGATTGCTGATTTGCTTGATATCTCCAAAATTGAAAGCGGTAAACTAAAGTTAAACAAAAAATTCTTTGATCTAAATGTATTACTGGATAGTGTTATAGAAATCATTTTTCAATCGAATTCTGATTTCAAATTGATTCGAAAAGGAACCGTTTCCAAAGAAATCCATGCAGATGAAACACGCATAGAACAGGTAATTATTAATTTTTTAACCAACGCCATCAAGTATTCTCCAGGCACTACAGAAGTACAAATCAGTGTGGAAACTATGGGCGATAAAATCTATCTGGGTGTGCGCGATTTTGGTATTGGGATAGCTCCAGAACTACAAAAGCATGTGTTTGAGAAGTTTTATAGGGTTGAAGAAACAGCCATACACTTTCAGGGATTAGGGATAGGATTGTATATCTCTGCTGAGATTATTAGACGTCACATGGGAGAGATTGGTGTTAAAAGTAAAGTAGGTGAAGGCTCCGAATTTTATTTTATATTACCAGTTAATGTAGGGTCAGAAAAAGATTAACAATAGATTTTTATGAATTCATCGGTAAAGAATAACTTAAGACTTGGCTTAGGGCTTTCGTTATTAATATTATTTGTCACCTCGCTGGCATCGTATATCAGCATCAATAACCTGATAAAAAGTGCAGATCTCGTTGCGCACAGCAACAGCGTTATGACTAACCTAGACGGTGTAATTTCTACACTTAAAGATGCAGAAACCGGGCAGCGCGGATACTTATTAACCGGGGATAAGGTTTTTTTAGAGCCCTATATTGGAGCTAAAGAGCATGCTGCAGATCTATTAAGCCAGATAGCTTTAAAAACAAGAGACAATCCTTTTCAACAGGAAAATGTAAAGCGGCTGCAGAAGATAGGAGAGAACCGGATTGCCGTTCTTGAGCAGACTATTGATTTGAAGAGTAGAGGAGGGAGCGTTAGTGTAAATGATTTACTTAGAGGTAAGGCGTTTATGGATGACGCCCGGGTTATCATTAAAAAAATGCAGGCAGAGGAAAGACACCTGCTGAACTTGCGAACAGAGGAATTAAATAAAGCAGCAGGTTATACTCCCGCATTGATCTTAATTGCCGCTGCGCTCTCCATATTGATTACCTACTTTTTTTACCTGAAGGTATCCAGTGATTTCACGACAAGAGTGAAACTGCAAAAAGAACTTGAAGATAAAAATGAGGAGATAGCCAAAAGGATAGAAGTAATACAAAATATTGCTGGTAAAATTTCTAATGGGGATTACCAGATCAGGTTTGATGAAAAGGAAAAAGATGGACTTGGTAGTTTGGCTGGTTCATTGAATTCGATGGCAAGGTCGCTTCAGGATTCATTTTCCCTCCTGGCCGACAAAGAATGGCTGCAAACAGGAGTAGCCAGTTTAAACGATAAAATGGTTGGAGAGAAAAATATCCAGACCCTAACTAATGATATAGTAGAAAATATTGTAAACCATACCAACAGTAATGTAGCTGCGTTTTACCTGCTTGGCGACGATAACAAACTGCAGCTGGAAGGAAGCTACGCGCTAAAAGAAGGAGAGAAAAGAAAGGTGCTCCAAATAGGCGAGGGAATGTTGGGACAGGTAATCAAATCTGGCAAACCCATCATCATCAACAAAATCCCTGATGGCGAAATGACCATCAGCTATGCATCTGGGTCAACTCAGCCAACAAGTATCGTTGCAGTTCCTGTTTTAAGAAACGGGGCACTGGTTGGTGTAATGGAATTCGGCTCATTAAATGCATTTACTCTGCTCCATCTAGACTATTTAAGACGGGTGTCTGAGAATATTGGTGTTGCCGTTTATGTTGCTCAGAACCGTAAGCGTATGCAAGAGCTTTTAGAAGAAACTCAAGCACAGGCAGAAGAACTACAGGCACAACACCAGGATCTGGAACGTTTGAATTCTGAACTTGAGGCACAAACACAAAAGATTCAGACTTCAGAAGAAGAGCTCAGGGTGCAACAAGAGGAATTGTTGCAAAGCAACCAGGAATTGGAAGAGCGTACCAGCTTGCTTGAAGAAAAGAATCAGTTGATACTAGAAAGAAATCTGGACATACAACAGAAGGCAGAACAGCTAGAGTTAAGTACGAAGTATAAGTCGGAATTTCTTGCCAACATGTCTCATGAGCTAAGGACGCCTTTAAATTCAATTCTATTGTTGTCCAAACTCATGTCTGATAATGAACACCTTGATGCCGAATATATTGAATACGCAGAGGTAATACAAAGCTCAGGACAAGGATTGCTCGGCTTGATTGATGAGATTCTTGATCTTTCAAAGATTGAGGCTGGAAAGATGACGCTTGAGTTTGATAAAGTGAATCTTACTGAAGTGGCGACAGACATGCGCTCTTTGTTTAATCCGATAGCTAAGAGCAAAAATCTTGAATTGATTGTAGATCTGGAAGATCAGGTTGAAAATATAGTAACAGATAAGATGCGGCTAGAGCAAATCTTAAAAAACCTGCTTTCTAATGCAATCAAGTTTACGGCAAATGGTAAAGTAGCACTCACCATTAAAAAAGATGATACAAATAACGCTTTCGTGTTCAAGGTATCAGATACAGGAATAGGGATCCCTTTAGATAAGCAAGCGTTAATCTTTGAAGCCTTTCAACAAGCAGATGGTTCAACGCGCCGGAAGTTTGGAGGAACAGGCTTGGGTCTTTCCATAAGCAGGGAGCTTTCCAAACTGCTTGGAGGAGAAATTGCGTTGACCAGTAAAGAACATGTGGGCAGTGAGTTCTCCTTCTCCTTACCTGCAGATGGTTCTTTAATAACCGTTGAAGACACCACTAAAAACTTATTAACTACTCCGGCTTCCTTTGAAAAAAAGGTACAGCAACATACACCAAAATTTACAGTAGACCACATTCCGCAGGAATTAGAAGATGACAGGTCTAACATTGTTCCAGGTGATAAAGTTATTTTGATTATTGAAGACGATACATCCTTCGCTAAAATACTACTGAACTTTACCCGTAAGCGGAACTATAAAGGAATTGTTGCTGTGAGGGGAGATCAGGGAATAGAGATGGCTAATTTTTACAAGCCCGCAGCGATCCTGTTGGATATACAGTTGCCCATTAAAGACGGCTGGCAGGTAATGGAAGAGCTTAAATCAAACCCAGAGACTAAGCCTATTCCTGTACACATCATGTCATCGCTTGAGGTTAAAAAGGAAAGTTTGCTAAAAGGGGCAGTAGATTTTATCAACAAACCTTTTGCTATAGAGCAGATGCAGCAGATCTTTCAGAAATTGGAGTTTGCGTTAAGCAGACACCCTAAAAAAGTTTTAATTGTAGAAGAGAATAAGCAACATGCCGAAGCATTGAGCTTTTTTCTTGGCAATTACAACATTACAACAGAGGTAGCGGGAAATGTAAACGAAGGCATTGATGCGCTACACAGAAAGGAAGTGGACTGCGTAATACTAGACATGGGGATCCCTGACAAGAGGGCCTACGAAACCTTGGAGACCATAAAGAAAAGTGAAGGACTGGAAAATCTGCCAATCATTATTTTTACAGGTAAAAACCTTTCTAAAGGTGAAGAAACCCGCATCAAACAGTATGCGGATTCTATTGTGGTAAAAACTGCGCATTCTTACCAGAGAATTTTAGATGAAGCTGGTCTTTTTTTACACCTTGTGGAAGAAAAGACGGTAGACAAGAACAGAAAACCTGCATCTGAGAGATTAGGCGGTTTGTATGAGGTGCTGAATAATAAAACAGTATTGATAGCTGATGATGATGTTCGTAATATTTTTTCCCTCACCAAAGCGCTGGAACTGCATAAAATGAAAGTGCTGGCAGCTACAGATGGAAAAGAAGCCCTCCAGCTATTGAAAGAAAACCCGATGGTAGATATTGTATTAATGGACATGATGATGCCTGAAATGGATGGATATGAAAGTACAAGGGAAATAAGGAAGATACCCGCATACAAACAATTGCCTGTTTTAGCTGTTACGGCCAAAGCAATGATGGGAGATAGGGAGAAATGCATTGCTGCAGGAGCATCTGACTACATTTCAAAACCTGTTGATATAGACCAATTGATCTCATTACTTCGCGTTTGGCTCTATGATAAAGTATAATATGGCAAACAAAGTATTAATTATAGACGATGATAACAGGAACATCTTTGCCTTAACAGCAGTTTTAAGAGCAAAGGGGTATAAGTGCCTCTCTGCAATTGGCGGTGAAGAGGGAATAGAGATTCTTAAGAATGACAGTGAGGTGGCCGTAGTCCTGATGGATATGATGATGCCAGGTATGGATGGCTATCAGGCTATTGCCGAAATAAATAGCTTACCAGACCTTAAGAATATTCCTGTGATAGCGGTCACTGCACAAGCAATGGTGGGCGATAGGGAGCGTTGCCTGCAGGCGGGGGCGGTAGGTTATGTGTCAAAGCCCATCAATGTAGAAGAACTAACAGGGTTATTAACCAGATTTATTCTGTGATTTTGGAAGGAGAGCTAATAAATGATGAACAGGTAGAAATCCTGCTTTCTGATCTTCTTGAAAACTACGGTTACGATTTTACGGGTTATTCCCACGCATCTTTAAAGCGGAGGATAAACAGGTTATATGGTTTAGACAAAGCCCTTAGTTTTGCAGAATTTAGGTATACGGTTAATAATGACAGTGCCTATTTTAAAAGGTTTGTGGAGCAGATTACAGTTAATGTAACGGAAATGTTTAGAGACCCGCTATTCTTTAAGACACTTCGTGAGTCTGTACTACCAGCAATGGGTACTTATCCATTTATAAGGGTATGGCTTGCCGGATGCTCAACCGGTGAGGAAGCTTATTCTGTTTCCATCATTTTAAAAGAGCTTAACCTGTTGCATAAGTCGCTTATTTACGCTACAGATCTGAATCCTGCTGTGCTGGAAAAAGCGGAACAGGGGATGTTTGGATTGAGCCAGATGAAGCAATATTCAGAAAATTATATTGCTTCTGGTGGAATTATGGATTTTTCCAGTTATTACACAGCAAATTATTCTCTGGCTAAATTTAATGAAGAGTTAAAGAGCAAGATTATTTTTTCTACACATAACCTTGTATCCGATCACTCTTTTAACGAATTTCAATTGATTCTTTGCAGAAACGTATTGATTTATTTTGACAGGGATTTGCAGCATAAAGTGCTGAGTCTTTTTGATGATAGCCTGGAAGAATTAGGCTACCTTGCATTGGGGACAAAAGAAACTTTAGATTTTTCTATAATTTCAAAGAAGTATAAGAGGTTACCCGGACAAAAGATTTGGAGGAAAATTATATAATGGGAGGATGTGAGGCATTAATTATAGGTGGATCGGCCGGTAGTTTGGAAGTACTCCTTAAAGTATTGCCCGTTCTTAATGTTGAAATCACTTTTCCAATAATTATAGTCATACACCGTAAGCACGGAACCGATTCCCTACTTCCCGATCTGCTTTCTAGCAGAACAAAGCTAAGGGTAAAGGAAGTGGATGAAAAAGAGCCCATTTCGGCTGGAACTATCTATATTGCGCCCTCAGATTACCACTTGCTTATTGAACGTGACAAGACCTTTTCACTTGATTATTCTGAGAAGATTAATTATTCTAGGCCATCAATTGATGTAACTTTTCAAACAGGTGCAGAAGTATATAAAGATAAATTGACCTGTATTCTACTATCAGGCTCAAATTCTGATGGAGTAAATGGTCTAAAGAGCGTTAAAGTATGGGGCGGAACAGCGGTAATACAAAGTTTAGAATCTGCCCAGGTAGCCTACATGCCAGCACAGGCAAAGTTACACGTGGCAATAGACGAAGAGTTAAGTATTGAAAAGATTGGAGATTTCATTAATTCACTTAAATAATTTATAAGTTTGCTGCTTATAACCGGTACGCTAAATGAAGAACAAGAAAGTATTTGTATTTGATGACAACACTGATATCCTGGAATTATGCACCATTATATTAGAAGATGCTGGATATGAAATAAAAACATCATCAACATCTAACAATATAATTGATCAGGTTCTTGGTTATACTCCAGATATTATCTTTATGGACAACTGGTTGCCTGATGTGGGCGGCATTGAAGCAACAAGGGAGCTGAAAAAGCATCAAATGCTGAAAACTATCCCTGTTATTTACTTCTCTGCAAATAATGACCTGAAATCTCTTGCGGAGGAAGCAGGCGCAGATGGTTATTTATCTAAACCTTTTGACATACAGGAACTGGAAGATATCATTACCCGTCATCTTTCTTAGCCTTTTTATTTACCACCCAGTACGTCTACACCCTGTTCAAATACGATATCCACAGGGATACCTTTTTTAGTTAGTCTGTCTAAATCTGCCTGTAATGGGGCAGGAATCTTAGCGTTTTCTTTTTGTGTTTTCTCTACTACAGCTTTATTGCCATTTCCCTGAAGGGTAATGATCAAATTGCTCAGCTTGTTCATTGAATCTTCAAATTTTATAAAGTCTACTTTATAGGTCCCGTTGGGATTTCTGATAAATGCACCATTTTCTTTAAAGAAGTTAAAGCATTGCATGTTGGCCATGCCGTGAGCGCTGGACGCACCAAATCTTACAGATCTAAGGATACCAGCCATGAAAGTAGTATAGAACTGTTTAAGGTCGCCTTCTAGTTCGCCCTTTTTTAACAATCCTGTAACCATGTATAGACCAAGAATATCTGCTTTGCCTTCTTCAAGCCATGAGAATTGTTCCTGAAGTGCCTCTTTTACAAATCCCTTTCCGGTAATCGTTTTTTTAATACCTAGACCATGAGCAACTTCATGAAACATGACATTAGCAAAGAATGCATCAAAATTGATATATTGCTGCTGATCTGCATCGATTAATTCTTTGGCAATGGGCATAAGAATTTTATCAAATTTGGCTTTCATGGCATTCTTTAATTGGGAACGACGGGTTCCTTTTTTTTGCTGGATAAGCTCGTCATTTGGAAGGTTTACCGCAATGGTCTTAGAGCCCGCGTTACAGTCTCCGGCGTAATAGATCACATCGTATGCGTTCAGCTCTGAATCTGTCCCTGGCTTTTCTTTTTTATATTTTGCATCAACAGGCAGGCCCCGTTGTAGTTCTGGTAACATGCTTACATACTTGGCAAGTCTTTTACTCCACACTTTGTCTTTAACCAAAACATAAGCTTCAAAGGAGGTACGGGCATTTAAAAGTTTATCCTCATAGCTCTCTATTGGCCCTAATATAATATCTAGCGTGTTTGTTTTCATATCTAACCATGCATAATCACTAGCGGTATAGTTGTCAGAAATTAAGGCGTCAGCACGTAGGTTTAGGTACTTCTTAAAGCCGGGATTTTCAGCAATTAGTGCGGCCTGTTTCAATAGCGAAGAAGCTTTTTGTAGTTCGGACGCATAGATAATATGGTAAGGAACAGACATGTATTTCCCTGGCTGATCTTCTCTGATTACTGAATACAAGCCATACTTGTCCTTTACATCAGATTTTGCAAGTGCTTCTTTTGTCATTCCCGTAGGATAAAAACTTAGAGCACCAGGCTTTGGGCCTACGCCTGCAACAAAAGGCTTGTCGCCGTTTAATCTATCCCAGGGGCCATAATTGATCCAGACAAAAGATTTGGTTTTTTCGTCTTTAATGGTATTCAGTAAACTATCACGTTGTGGGTAAACCTGTTTCCAATAAATATCATCCATAATTTGTGCTGCCTGAATTAACAGGGGCAATATTTCGCGCTCGCTTGAGCTCAGTTGATTTACATTGGTTGTAAGTTTTACTTTTTCGTAGATGTCAAGCCGTTCGTCAACATATCTTTGTAAACTATCTTTCCCTGAGACAACCTTTTTGTCATTTGTTGTTGTCTTAGTTTTTTGTTGATTACATGAAATTAATGCAGCTGTAATTATCAACCCTGTTGTAAATAAACGAGCGGAAGTAAAAAAATTCATAGAGATGGTTTATGTAAGTACGTTACGCACTAATATTGTATCGATTATTTTTGCGACTAAAAGTAGTAAAAAATAGTAATTTCACAGTTTCCAAACCATCCGTCATGAAAACTCAATACACATTGGTGCCTGTTTTACTTGTTATTTCCTTGCTATTGGTGTCGTCTTGTTCAACAAACAAATATGCTGCCACTAATAAGATCTATAAAACGCAGGCTAAAGGGTTTGCAAAAATCATTGAAATGGCGCCTCCGCTAAGTCAGGAAGTTGACTCTTTTGCTGTCGATTCTCAAACCTGGGTTGGATCTATAAATTTTGGGATCCGCAAGCCGAACTTTGTCGTCCTGCATCATACTGCGCAAAAGTCTACGGACCACACCATCAGAACCTTTACGGTTAAAGGGCAAAGTGAAGTTAGTGCTCATTACGTAGTTGGAAGAGACGGAAAGGTTGTTCACATGGTTAATGATTACCTGCGAGCACATCATGCAGGTATCGGGAAATGGGGTAATGATACTGATATCAATTCTTCTTCTATTGGCATTGAAATAGACAATGATGGCCTTGAACCCTATAGCCCAGCTCAGATTCAAAGTGTGCTAAAGGTACTTGCAACATTAAAGAAGCACTACAAAATACCTACAGCTAACTTTATCGGTCACTCTGATATTGCACCCAATAGGAAGCTAGATCCTCATGATTTCCCTTGGAAATTATTTGCAGAGAAAGGGTTTGGCCTTTGGTATGACGACCTCTTAAATACACCACCAGAAGATTTTGATGCTAAAGTGGCTTTGAGGGTTGTGGGTTATGATGTCAGTAACTTATCTGCAGCGATCGTAGCTTTCAAGCGTCATTTTGTGCAAACGGATATTACTCCGATCCTGACCCCTGCAGATAAGCTGATATTGTTTAACCTCTACAAAAAATATTTGTAGCAGATTATCTATTTATTTGTTTTTGCCCAGGCATCCTTAAGGGATACTGTGCGGTTAAAGATCAGGTTTCCTGCGGAAGACGTTTTGTCCAATGTATAATATCCTTTTCTTATAAATTGGTAACGACCATCCTGATCGGCATTTAGAAGGTAAGGCTCAATATAAGCTTTGGTGATAACCTCCATGCTGTTTGGATTTAAGTAATCTTTAAAATCACCTTCTTCAGCATCAGGAGACTCCACTGTAAAGAGGCGGTCGTACGTTCTAATTTCAGCAGTTTTAGCATGTTTACTACTTACCCAATGAATTGTTCCCTTAACATTAATGCCACTGGTATCCTCTCCACTTTTTGATTCGGGAATATAAGAACAGTTAATCTGTGTTACATGGCCATTGCTGCCTATTTCAAACCCTTCACATTTAACAATATATGCATGTTTTAATCTTACCACTGCTCCAGGTGCCAGGCGGAACCATTTTTTTGCCGGCTCTTCCATAAAATCCTCGCGTTCGATCCATAGCTCATTGCTGAATGGGATCTCTCTGGTACCACCTTTATCCTCAGCTTCAGGATTATTCTCACCAATAAGAATTTCTTCGACCCCTTCTGGATAATTGGTTATCACTAATTTAATTGGGTCAAGCACAGCCATTACCCTTGTAGCAATTTTGTTGAGATGTTCTCTTACGCAAAACTCTAGCAAGCTCAGCTCTATTATATTCTCACGTTTTGCTATCCCAATCCTTTCGCAAAATTCCCTAATGCTTTCCGGGGTGTAGCCCCGTCTACGAAGGCCACTAATTGTGGGCATTCTTGGGTCATCCCAGCCAATAACCACTCCATCGTTAACGAGTTGTAATAACTTCCGCTTACTCATTACAGTATAGGAAAGGTTAAGACGGGCAAATTCATATTGCTTCGAAGGAAAAATTCCTAGTTTTTCAATAAACCAATCGTATAACTCGCGGTGGGATACATATTCTAAAGTACAAATGGAATGCGTAATGGTCTCTATACTGTCACTCTGGCCATGTGCAAAATCATACATTGGATAAATACACCATTTATCACCGGTTCTATGGTGCGAAGCATGTTTAATGCGATAGATGATGGGGTCTCTCATTAGCATATTGGTACTCAACATATCTATTTTTGCACGCAAAATGCAGGAGCCATCTTCTAAAGAACCACTTTTCATCAGGGCAAAAAGTTCCAGGTTTTCTTTAGGGCTTCTGTTTCTGTACGGGCTGTCTTTACCGAGTTCTGTAGGCGTTCCTTTTAAAACAGCAATTTCTTCTGCAGTACCATTGTCTACGTAAGCCAGTCCATCAGTAATAAGCTTTACGGCGTAGTCATAAAGCGTATCAAAGTAATCTGAAGTATATAACTCGTTCTCCCATTGAAAGCCTAGCCATTTGATGTCTTCCTGCTGACTATCTACATATTCAGTTTTTTCTGTTACAGGGTTGGTATCATCAAACCTAAGGTTTGTGTAGCCACCATATTTCTTGGTTAGCCCGAAATTAAGGCATATTGCCTTTGCGTGCCCAATGTGTAAATAACCATTTGGTTCCGGAGGAAAACGTGTAATCAGGGTTTTGTATTTGCCGGCATTTAGATCATTCTCGATAATCTCTTCAATAAAGTTCAACGACTTTTCTTCACTCATAAATCAATAAAATAGGTTCTCAAAGTTAACATAAAACTGCTAATTTACTTATCTTTACCCTGTACTAAGTATAAATTATGGGCAATACTTTAAACAGGCCAATTCGGGTTTTGGTGGCAAAAGTAGGATTGGACGGGCACGATCGGGGCGCTAAAGTTATAGCTACATCATTAAGAGATGCTGGTATGGAGGTAATTTATACAGGATTACGACAAACCCCCGAAATGGTAGTTAATGCGGCATTACAGGAAGATGTAGATGCTATAGGTGTTTCTATACTTTCCGGAGCACACATGACGGTGTTTCCTAAAATAATTGAGGTGATGAAGCAGAAAAATCTTACTAATGTACTGCTTACTGGCGGCGGAATTATTCCTGATACAGACATTAAGAAGCTAAATGAGATCGGAGTAGGACAATTATTTTCTCCAGGAACTACAATGAACACCATTGTGGAATATATAACAGAATGGGTAAAGGTCAACCGAAATTTTTAATTATGGAGTATCAGAACATTCTTTCAGTGCTAAAGGATCAAATTCTTTACATTACTATAAATCGAGAACATAAATTAAATGCTTTAAATAAAGCAACGCTATCCGAACTGGCAGATGTCATAAAATTTGCAGAGAGTAAAGATGAAGTGAGGGGTGTTCTGATAACTGGATCAGGTCTGAAAGCATTTGTTGCTGGGGCTGATATTTCTGAATTTTCAAGTTTTGATACACAGCAGGGTGAGGCACTAGCAAGAGCAGGACAGGAAAATGTTTTTAACGCCATTGAGCGTTGTACTAAACCGGTCATTGCGGCCATTAACGGATGGGCACTTGGCGGTGGATTGGAGCTTGCCATGGCTTGCCATATTAGAATTGCTTCAGATAATGCAAAGTTGGGTTTGCCGGAAGTTATGCTTGGATTGATTCCTGGGTATGGCGGCACACAGCGGCTTGCTGGTCTTGTTGGCAAGGGGAGAGCAATTGAGATGATCGTAACAGCCGAAGCCATCACAGCATCTAGAGCGGAGCAAATTGGCCTTGTAAATTATGTGGTGACTCAGGCAGAACTTTTGTCAAAGGCAGAAGAGTTACTTGGTAAGATAAAACAAAGAGCCCCACTGGCTTTAGCTGCGGCTATAAGGTCGGTCAATGCGGCAGGGACATCGGGTATTAATGGGTATGAGATAGAGATCAATGAATTTGGCAAATGCTTTGATACCGACGATTTTAAAGAGGGGGTTTCTGCATTTCTAGAGAAAAGAACCCCTTTGTTCTCTGGAAAATAAAAAGTTATATGTGTGTTTTTAAATGGTCTGGATTGCTGTAGTGCATTAGCATGGCATTTAAGAGAAAGTGTAGAAAATATTGCCCATTATAAAATAACTTTTGTTATATTTATGTCCTAATTGTGCTCAGCCTATTTGTTTTATGAGAAAAATATTAATAGTAGATGATGAAGTAAATATAGGCATATTGTTGTCTAAATTTTTAACCAGAAATTCCTTTATTGTATCTACTGCTACAAGTGGATTAAGTGCGCTGGAGTATCTTGCGAATGACACTTATGACTTGGTACTTTGCGATTACCGTCTTGAGGATACAGATGGCAAAGAGATGTTGATAAAGATCAAAGAACAATCTCCTGGCACCGGTGTAATTATTATAACAGGTTATTCTGACATTAAACTTGCCGTTGAATTGATTAAACTGGGTGCTTATGATTACATCACTAAACCGCTCTACCCAGATGAAATATTAAATACCATTAATAAAGCGATAGAGACCCAGATTGCGCTTAATACTAATGTCTCTGAAAACCAGGCGGCAAAACAAAAGACGGCAAAACAAAACTATGTACAGGCAGATAATTTTGTTGCGGGGCAAAGCCCTGCTTCTAAAGAATTACTAAAACAGATTCAGCTTGTGGCCCCTACTTCATATAGCGTGATTCTAACCGGTGAAAGCGGAACAGGCAAAGAGTCGGTCGCAAAAGCAATACACTTAAATAGCCCCAGAAAGGACAATCCTTTTATTGCGATGGATTGCGGCTCGCTGACCAAAGAACTTGCAGGAAGCGAGTTCTTTGGTCACGAAAAGGGTTCATTTACAGGTGCACTTTATACTAAAATAGGTCATTTTGAAATGGCTAATGGGGGCACACTTTTTCTTGATGAGGTGGGCAATCTTTCTTATGAGATACAGGCAGCGTTGTTAAGAACAGTTCAGGAACGAAAAATCAAAAGAATAGGAAGTACCAAAGAGATTGATCTTGATGTCCGTATCATCATTGCAACTAACGAAAATTTAGGCCATTCTATTCAAAAAGGAAAATTTAGAGAGGATCTTTATCACAGATTTAATGAATTTTCTATTGATCTTCCGCCACTTAGTTACAGGGGGAAGGATATTTTGGTTTTTGCTAACACTTTTTTAAATTTTGCAAATCAGGAACTGAATAGAAATGTGCAGGGTTTTTCAGAAGAAGTTGTGGAATGTTTTCTTACCTATAATTGGCCGGGAAATGTAAGAGAACTTAAAAACGTAGTTAGAAGAGCTACCTTACTCACAGAAACGGAGGAAATACAACTAAAAGCACTTCCGCTTGAGATTTCTACTTATGCTAAAGCTTCAGCTATAGAAAACTCTATTGTAAGAGCTGAAAAGCCCAGGGATTTAAAAAACGCAGCCATGGAGGCAGAGTACGACACTATTTTAAAAGTTCTAAAAGAAGTTAATTTCAATAAAACCAAAGCAGCTAAAATTCTTAACATTGATCGCAAAACGCTGTACAATAAGATGAGAGCTATTAATTTGGATACCTAATTTTATTTACCAGGCATTTAATACATTTTAATGATGTCCATATTTAGCTATAAACAACGCAACAACATTACGCTACTCATTATTATAGCTTTAGGCTGTTTGATCTTATATTCTTTACAGGGCATTTTTGGGTCGATTCTCAGCACGCTTGTGCTTTATACAATATTAAGACCCGGGTATGTTTATCTCGTTGATGTAAAGCTAATGAGCAGGAGCCTTGCGGCTATATTATTGTTATTCATCTCCGTGGTAGTCCTTATTCTTCCTTTCTATGCCTTAAGCAGTATGGTAATAGAAAAGATTGCCGAACTCCAACACAACCCGGCTTATCTTAAGGATATCCTGTTTAAATTGAAGCACCTGATGCCTATGGGCGGAAGTTCGCAGAATCTTGTTGAAGAGGGTCTTAAAAAAGCAGGAACCTGGGCTACGGAACTATTCCCCTCAATCATTACCGGTGCTTTTAATATTATTCTTGGTCTAATGCTCATGTACTTCCTACTGTATTTCATGCTGGTACAAATGGAGGCGTTTGAGCGCGCACTTATTAAATACGCGCCTTTTAGGGAGCAAAATGTGCAGCGCTTTGCCGAAGAGATGCGTAATACTACTTATGCAAATGTACTGGGGCAGGGCTTTATTGCACTGGTGCAGGGCTCGCTATTAGGTATTTCCTTTTATGTCCTGGGTTATACAGATCCTGTATTCTGGGGTGTAATCACAACGTTTATATCATTTGTCCCAGTACTTGGTCCCCCTGTAGTCTTTGTGCCCGCCGCCTTATTGCAAATTGCAAATGGCAACAGCTTTGCCGGTTGGGCAATGCTTATTTTTGGGTTTGTTGTGATCATCAATATTGATAATGTACTTAGGTTTATGATTGCTAAGAGAGTAGGGAATATACATCCCATTATTACAGTAATTGGCGTAGTTATAGGAATTCCTCTATTCGGGATTTTAGGCCTGGTTTTCGGTCCACTTTTGATATCATGGTTCATCCTCCTGATAAAAATATATGAAACCAGTGCTATGGCTTCTGAAAGATTAGAAAGAATTAAAACAATTTCCGAATAGGATTCGTTATAAAGGCATAAATTCCCTAATCAATTAATGTAACTATAAAATTAAAATGTTATGAATGATAATTCAAAAGTATTGATAGGCCTTTTGGCCGGTTTGGCGGCAGGAGCTGCATTAGGATTATTGTTTGCGCCAGAGAAAGGTAGCGAAACAAGAGATAAATTGAGCCAGTCTTTAAAGGATCTTGGAGATTCAATTAAAGATATCGCCGCGGAGGAGATTAACAACCTTTCTAGCTTGAAAGACAAAGTGGTAGGTTCGGTAAAGAGCAAAATCAAAGAAACGGAACAAGAGTTTGTGGACGATATTGAGCATGCTTAACTAACCCATACAGAATCAAATAATGGAGGATAATAAAGGAAAAAGCATAGAAGATCTCTACGAAGACGCTAAGGCTTATTTAGACACCAGAGTAGAATACTCGAGGTTATACCTTGTAGAAAAAGTAGCTAAGATTTTTGCAGATCTTGTAACTAATGCCGCAGTTATTATCTGCTTCGTATTGGCTTTTTTGTTTGGAACTTTTACTCTTGCTTTATTCTTAGCTGATATTTTAAGGAGCTATACCCAAGGTTTTGGTTGTGTTGCTATAATCTACATACTGCTGGCGTTAATTGTATATTACACAAAAGAAAGGTATATCGAGAAGGCCATAATTAACTTTACCATCAGAAATTACTTTAACAAACTGGCAGATAAAGATGAAGATCAAGAACAGAAAGTATAATATCAATAATCTTGAAGAGCTTCATAACACAGTATGCAGCTTAAAGGCTCAGAATGATATTCAGGGTGAAGCATTAATAAAGAATGCTAAAGATTATGCACATCAGTTTACTATAGGTAATATAATTAGGAAATACGCTACCCCATCGGAATTTCTGAAAGCTGATGAAAAATTAAATATCAGCAGTAGTGTAATGTCGCTATTACTCCCGCTTGTAATGAACAGCACCATTTTTAGGGGCTCAGGGTTAATTACGAAAGCGCTTGTTGGTCTGGCTTCGGGTAAAGTTGGTAAATCACTTAACGCAGAGCATTTGTCTGGTATGTTTAATGCCGTAAAATCCTGGTTCGGCGGTTCAAAGAAAAAGAAAGTTGTTCAAAATTCAGGATACGTAGATTATGGTATTCCACCTGATAGTGAATCGTATTAAATAAAAAAGGCGTCGATTTAATCGACGCCTTTTTTTTATAAGGTAGTTTTTATTTTTAACTCTTTAAGTTGTTTATCGTCTATGGTAGACGGACTGTCAATCATTACATCCCTGCCTGAGTTATTTTTAGGAAAGGCAATTACGTCTCTTATACTGTCTAAGCCAGCAAATATAGAGCATAGTCGGTCAAAACCAAATGCTATCCCTCCGTGTGGAGGCGCACCAAATTCAAAAGCGTCCATTAAAAAGCCAAATTGCTTCTGCGCTTCTTCTGCCGAAAAGCCAAGGTGTTTAAACATCAGTGCCTGAAGCGTTCTGTCGTGGATTCGTATTGATCCTCCACCAATTTCAGTTCCGTTAACAACCATGTCATAGGCATTTGCTCTTACTTCACCAGGATGGGTATCCAACATAGCGATATCTTCTGGTTTTGGAGAAGTAAAAGGGTGGTGCATCGCATGGTATCTTTCTGTCTCCTCATCCCATTCCAATAAAGGAAAGTCCAATACCCACAAGGCACTGAATTTGTTCTTATCACGCAAGCCCAGTCTGTTGCCCATTTCCAAACGCAACTCACTCAGCTGTTTTCTAACTTTATCTGTAGCTCCAGCCATAATTAGAATGAGGTCTCCTGGTTGAGATGTCAGCGCGGCCGACCATCTTTTAAGCTCTTCCTCATTGTAGAATTTGTCTACTGAAGATTTAAGCGACCCATCCTCGTTGTGTCTCAAATAGATCAGGCCGGTTGCTCCTATCTGCGGACGTTTTATAAAGTCAGTCAGTTCATCAACCTGTTTACGCGTGTATCCCGCACAGCCTTTTGCGTTAATTCCAATTACCAGTTCTGCATTTTCAAAAACAGGAAAGTCCTTTCCTTTTACAATATCGGTCAGCTCATTAAACTGCATATCAAATCGTGTATCTGGCTTGTCAGATCCATAAAAACGCATGGCGTCTGCATATTGCATCCTAGGTACTTCGGGCAATTCAATATCCTTTATTTCTTTAAACAGTGTCCTTATAAGGCCTTCAAATGTATTCAGGATATCTTCCTGCTCAATGAAAGACATTTCGCAGTCGATCTGTGTAAATTCAGGTTGTCTATCGGCACGCAAATCCTCATCCCTAAAACATTTAACAATCTGAAAGTACCTGTCAAAACCTGAAACCATCAACAATTGCTTAAAAGTTTGCGGAGATTGAGGCAAGGCATAAAATTCACCTGCATTCATCCTGCTTGGAACAACAAAATCTCTTGCACCCTCGGGCGTTGATTTAATCAGTACAGGTGTTTCCACCTCTATAAAATCAAGCCCATCTAAATAACGGCGTACAGATTGCGCCATGCGGTGCCTCAACACCATGTTATTACGGATAGGATTTCTTCTAAGATCCAGGTAACGGTACTTCATTCTCAAATCATCACCACCATCCGTCTCATCATCTATTAGGAAGGGAGGGAGTTTAGCCGCATTTAAAATCTCTAATGCAGTTATTTTAATCTCCACTTCACCCGTTGGCATTTTTAAATTCTTATTGGAGCGCTCTACTACCAATCCACTTGCTTTGATCACAAATTCACGACCAAGACCACGGGCAGCTTCACAAAGAGCAATATTGTCATCCATGTTAAAAACCAGCTGCGTAATTCCGTAGCGATCCCTTATATCTATAAAGGTCATTCCTCCCAAGTCTCTTGATTTCTGTACCCATCCGCACAAGATTACATTTTCCCCTAAGTTCTTTGTGGTTAAAGCTCCGCACGTTGTTGTTCTTAACATTTTAAGTTTATTAAGCGGCAAAAATATTGATTTTGAACCACATATTTCAACAGGTCTTGATTTTACTGATATATTAAAAAAAGTTGCATCGACATGTAACGTTTAAAAGCCAGCTAGTCTTATATGTAGCACAACGATAATAGTGAAAATAGCATATATAGGGAATACAATCAAAGCTTGTTGAGTAATCAGCGAGCTTTTTTTTATCTTAGCAGGCAGCAAAACTTATGATATGGAATTTTTAAGCAGTCCTGAAGCCTGGATCTCTCTTTTAACACTTACTCTTCTGGAGATCGTTTTAGGGATAGATAATATTATCTTCATCTCTATACTATCTGGAAAATTGCCTGCCAATCAGCAAAAGAAAGGCAGACAGGTTGGTTTGGGTCTTGCCATGATCACTCGTGTAATGCTCTTGCTGTCACTTACCTGGGTAATGACTTTAACCTCTCCTTTATTCAGTATCGGGCCATGGTTAGGTATTACCGATTCAGAATGGCTACATAAATTAGAAATATCAGGACGAGATCTGATCCTGATTATTGGAGGTTTGTTCCTGATTTATAAAAGCACACACGAGATTCATGATAAACTGGAGAGCGAAGACGAAAAAGAGATAAAAGGCAAAGTATATTCTTTCTCAGGTGTTATTGTTCAGATACTATTGCTTGATATTGTGTTTTCGCTAGACTCCGTAATTACTGCAGTTGGTATGGCCGATCATGTTGAGATCATGATTGCCGCAGTTGTTATTGCCGTAATTATCATGATGTTTTCTGCTGGTGGCATCAGTAATTTTGTAAATAACCACCCTACAGTAAAAATGCTGGCCTTGTCGTTTTTATTACTAATTGGGGTTTCTTTGCTGGCAGAAGGCTTTGAACAACACATCCCAAAGGGTTACATCTATTTTGCAATGGCATTCTCTGTCCTGGTAGAAATGCTGAATCTAAAGATGAAAAAGAATTCTAAAAAACCGGTTAGCCTAAGAAACTCTCCTAAAGACAGTCAAGCTAAATAAACTCTTTTATGATCTCTTTTTTTGAAGCCAGCCTGGCCGAACTCTCTATTCATCGAATTGGAAATAAAGCACAGGACGAGCACTATATATTGTCAGAGCAGTCAATCGTTATAAATGACAACATGTTAAGCAATCTGCTACAGCAGTATTTTCTTAAGCAATTTGAAAAAACTAACGAGATCTATCGTTTTTTTCATCCCAATAATGACCTTAATTTAAACGAAGTTTACCATTTTGCTAAAGGTATATTTGACGATAATACCGCTTTTCATGCCAATAGCAAGGAATTGGCAAAGCACTTATATGAAGTATCAGGACATCCCAAAATAAAATCCGGAGAACTCTACCTGGCTTTTTTTGAAAATGTACAAATCGAAGGTGAACTGCTTGATGCAATTGGGATTTTTAAATCAGAAACAAAGGAAACGTATTTAAAGGTTTACCCGCAAAGCGATGGTTTCGGATTAAGCTATGAGCAGGACGCCATTAATATACATAAGTTGGATAAGGGATGTCTTATCTTTAATACGGATAAGGAGGACGGTTTCCGGGTGGCGATCATTGATCAAGCTAACAGAAGTGGAGAAGCTGTTTACTGGAAGGACGAGTTTTTAAAACTTAAGGTCCGTAACGATAGCTTTAATCAAACCAATAACGTATTGGGCGTATATAAGAACTTCGTAACCGAACAACTGGATCATAATTTTGAAATATCCAAAGCAGATAAGATTGATTTGCTCAACAAGTCTATGAAGTACTTTAAAGAGAAGGAAAGTTTTGATATTGACGAATTTTCTAATGAAGTGATTGGAAACAAAGAGGGCATCGAATCATTTAAGAATTATAAAAAGAGCTACGAAGACGAATTTGACGCACCCATACCAGACAGCTTTGATATTTCAGGCGCAGCCGTTAAAAAACAGCAAAGGGTATTTAAAAGCGTGCTTAAATTAGACAAAAACTTTCATATTTATATTCATGGAGACAAAGATCTTATCGAAAAGGGATTCGATGATGATAAGTCAATGAATTATTACAAAGTTTATTTTAGGGAAGAAGAGTAGCTTTTTCATAATAAATTGTAGATTTATTATTTAGCCAAATTTACAATCCTAAATGAGCACTGAACCTCAAAAAAACAGTATTTTCAAAGTTATTGGAGCATCCTCACTGGGTACGCTTATCGAATGGTACGATTTCTACATCTTTGGAAGCCTCGCTACTATTATAGGCAGTCAGCTTTTCCCTGCAGATGCAGGAGCCTCTGCACTTATCAATACACTTGCCATCTTTGCCGCTGGATTCATAGTAAGGCCTTTCGGGGCATTAGTTTTCGGTAGGCTTGGCGATCTTATTGGTAGAAAATATACGTTTTTATTAACACTAGTCTTAATGGGAGGATCAACTTTTCTTATCGGCTTAATCCCTTCTTATTCCAGTATTGGTTATGCTGCGCCTATATTGGTGCTAATTTTAAGGCTTATTCAGGGTCTTGCCCTGGGAGGTGAATATGGTGGCGCAGCAACTTATGTTGCAGAGCATGCCCCGGCAAATAGAAGAGGCTTTTTTACCAGCTGGATCCAAACCACCGCAACAGGTGGACTATTCCTTTCTCTCGGTGTAATTGTGCTCACAAAGAATATGCTGGGTGCTGAAGCATTTGCAGATTGGGGCTGGAGGGTTCCATTTTTATTATCTATCCTTCTTGTTGGTGTATCCATCTACATCAGAATGAAGATGCACGAATCGCCCATGTTTACTAAGTTAAAATCTGAAGGCAAAGTCTCAAAAAATCCTTTAAAGGAAAGTTTTAGTAATAAAGCCAATTTTAAAATGGTATTGCTGGCCCTTTTCGGTGCTACAATGGGACAGGGGGTAATTTGGTATACCGGGCAATTTTATGCACAGTCGTTCATTGAAAATACCTGTAAAGTAGATTTTAATGATTCCCGCTATATTCTGTTGTGGGCAATCTTATTCGCAACCCCATTCTTCGTTATTTTCGGATCCTGGAGCGATAAAGTTGGACGAAAATGGATTATGCTTACAGGAATGTTGTTGGGTATTATTTTCTACCGCCCCATTTACCAAGAGTTTTTTGATAGCACAGACGTCACTAAAATTGAACTCAGTGAGATAAAAGGTGTTTCAGATCCTGCAATAAAGAAAATCCCTGTGGCAAATACAGCAGACACTTTAATCACCACTACATCTATTGTAAGCTTAAAGAGTGGTGGCTCTTACTCTAAAACGGAGTCTTTTACCAAGTTTGCAGATCCAAACAAGATTTCATTAATATCTCCAGAAGTTTACAAGGATAAAAAACTTTCCACTCCTGTGTTCTGGAAATTTGTAGGACTGGTCTTCTTCCAAATCTTATTAGTAACGATGGTTTACGGGCCTATTGCAGCTTTTCTTGTTGAACTTTTCCCTACAAAAATCAGGTACACTTCCATGTCCCTGCCATATCACGTAGGAAATGGTGTATTCGGTGGGCTTGTGCCATTTATTGCAACACTAATTGCAAGTTTCTCGGGTTCCACGCCCTTGTCGGGTCTATGGTATCCAATAGGAATTGCAATGCTTAGCTTTATTATAGGTGCTATATATTTATCTAACAAAAAGCCAGACCATGGCGAGGGCGGTAATTAATTTAATAAGATCATGAACTCAATCAAAAAAACACTAGGCTTATTTTGGATCATATTAGGCCCCGCATCTATCGTTTTTCTTTTTATTCACGCAATGAATAAGATCGGACTTGCGGCAGAAGGAGTGGCTAAAACAAATACAACTCTGCAATGGGGCATTATCCTTTTTATATTCATTCCTATAAGCGCAGGTCTTGTCATATTTGGATACTATGCCTTTAAAGGAGAGTACGATCAGTTACCAGAAGAGTAACATTAAAGCACCCTAAGCAACAATCCCTTTAGGTATTCGCCTTCCGGAAAAGATAAACGCACAGGGTGATCTTCCGGTTGGTTAAACTGCTTAAGTATCTGTACTTCTTTCCCGGCATCAAGAGCTGCCCAGGCAATGATCTGTTTAAAGGTTTCCATATCTACTGCCCCAGAGCAGGAGAACGTTGCCAATATGCCTCTGCTTTCCAACAAAAGCATCCCTAGTCTATTAAGGTCTTTGTAAGCTCTTGCCGCCCGGTCTAATGCTGATTTTGAAGGTGCATATTTAGGCGGATCAAGTACAATTACATCAAATTTCTTCCCCTCTTCTTTAAGAATACGCAATTGCTTGTTCACGTCAGATTGTATGCTGGTTTGTAGGGTTTCTTTAAATCCGTTCAGTTTAAGGTTGTGAGCCAGCGTTTCCAGTGCTAGGGCAGAGCTGTCTACGCTGATCACGTTTGCTGCCCCCTGTTGCAGGCAGTTTAATGTGAATCCACCGCTGTAGCTGAAGCAGTCAAGGACATTCTTCCCTTTGGAATAGGCCGACAGGATTTGTCTATTGTCTCGCTGATCGCAATAAAACCCTGATTTCTGTCCGTCTGCTATGTTTATATGGTATATAATTCCAGATTCCAGAACCTCAATAAATTCCGGTGGATTTTCTCCCCACAACAAACCTTGCTCTCCTTCCATGTTCTCGTGCTTGCGTGCAGACGCATCGCTTTTATCAAATATTCCTTTTGGGTTAAGGGCTGTTATTAAGATATCAATAATGTCTGCCTTTATGGCTTCCATCCCCGCACTTAGTATTTGTAAGGACAGAAAATCAGCATATTTATCTACAATTAACCCAGGCAAGAAGTCAGCCTCACTAAAAACCAATCGGCAGGTATTGGTGTCCGCATTCAAGATTCTTTCTCTTGAAGCGATTGCGGTCTTCAGTTTTTCTTGGTACCAATTTTTATCTACAGTCCTATCTTCATTCCATTCCAGCAGGCGCAGCGCTATTCTCGATGTGGAGTGGTAATAACCATAGGCGAGGAACTCCTTGGCTGCCGAGCATACTTTTACTACCTCACCGTTCGCTGGCGCCCCATTTACTTTTTCTATAGCTCCTGAAAAGATCCATGGATGGCGTAATACCGCAGCTTTTTCTTTGCCTTTTTTAAGAATAATATCGATCATAAGGGGCAAAATTAAGCATTCTCTTCGAAGACTGCATTCCCGATGAAAAATCGGGACGCTGAGGTCTTCTCTGAGAAGCTAAATTTTACTGGAAAGCGGCTGGAGAGCTTTCCAGAGTGGGAATGGCTTTGTTAGGAAGACCATCAAAAATCGGTTTGTTTAAGGGTAACAGGAAAGGAAAGTGTTAAATGGAAGTAAAATGATATAATACTATCTTTGAACCATGAGTTTTTACAATTTTTCAGAAGGAGAGAATCCTGCGGCAGAAGATGAGCACTATATGGGTTTGGCACTACAAGAGGCGCAAAAGGCGTATGATGCAGACGAAATTCCTATTGGAGCAATAATTGTATGCAAAGGAAGGATTGTTGGTCGCGGGTACAATCTTACAGAACAATTAAATGACGTTACCGCTCATGCAGAAATGCAGGCATTTACTGCGGCGGCGCAGACCCTTGGTGGTAAGTATTTAAGAGATTGTACGCTATATGTCACCATTGAGCCTTGTGTAATGTGTGCCGGCGCAAGCTACTGGACGCAGATCGGTAAAATTGTATATGGTGCAAATGAGCCTAAAAGAGGTTGCCTGAGTAAAGGAGTAGCGCTTCTCCATCCTAAAACCACCTTAATATCCAATGTGCTGGCAGTGCCCTGCGCAGAACTCATGACTAAGTTCTTTCAAAATAAAAGAGGACAAAGTTGACATATAATTGAACAAAACTTAACCCCCGAGTGTTATATTTGCTAGAAGAAATGCACCGGAAGTTTATTTTTGCTTGCATTATAACTTAATTTTTAAACTAAAAACATATAATATGGCTTTTGAATTACCTGCGTTACCTTACGCTACAGACGCATTAGAACCACATATCGATAAGCTTACGATGGAAATCCACCATGGCAAACACCATCAAGCTTATGTTACCAACCTTAATAAAGCTTTAGAAGGCAAATCGGAAGCTACGCAATCTATTGAAGAGGTTATTAAAAACATTTCTAAGTTCCCACCTGCAGTTAGGAACAACGGCGGCGGTCATTATAACCACTCTCTATTCTGGGAAGTTATTGGCTCAAATAAAGGTGGTGAACCTACTGGTGCTTTAGCTGAAGCAATTACAGCTGCATTTGGTTCATTTGCCGATTTCAAAACTAAGTTTGCTGAAGCAGGTACTACCCGTTTTGGTTCAGGATGGGCATGGCTAAGTTTTGCTGCAGATGGTAAATTAATCGTTTCTTCAACTCCAAACCAAGATAATCCACTTATGGATAATGCAGAGGTTAAAGGAACTCCAATCCTTGGGATGGATGTTTGGGAGCATGCTTATTATTTAAAATATCAAAACAAAAGACCAGATTATATCGCGGCCTTCTGGAATGTAGTAAACTGGGATGCTGTAGCAGACCGTTTCAAAAAAGCAAAATAAGTTAAACTAACATGCTAAGTAAAAGCCCTGTAAGTAGATCACTTACGGGGCTTTTATTTTATCTAACATTAATCTGCCTCCTATTAAGGTTTAGGCAATACATGGTGTTTAATTGCCCAGTCGTCCCATAGCTTACTTAATGCGGCTACCTTATCCGGATATTGGGCTGCAAGATTATTAGTCTCTGATTTATCATTGTTCATGTTAAACAGTCGCCAGTTCTTGTCTGCCCCTGCTACTACCAGTTTCCAGTTCTGGAAACGCACATATTTACTGCCTTCATGCTCGTTAAACAAAGGCCTGTCTACCGCCAATTCCTTTCCTTTAAATATAGGGGCAAGGCTTTGCCCTTCTAACGGAGTGATTTTGTTTCCATGATATTCATTAGGGTATTTTGCATCCGCAACTTCTATAAAAGTAGCCATAAAGTCCATTACATGGCCTATTTGATCTGTTTTGCTTCCCTTGTTCTTAATTCCTTTTGGCCATGATACAATCATAGGGGTATGGATGCCGCCTTCAAAGCTCTGGTATTTCCATAACCTAAAAGGGGTATTGGCTACGTTAGCCCAGTTCTGACCAATAGAGAAAAAGGTAGTCTGCGGACCAGGCATTATATCTTTCTTTCTGGAATAGGATATAGGTCTGCCATCCCTGGTCTCTCCGGGCCTGTCGAAACCGGGACCATAGCCTTCACTAGATTCTGCACTTGCGCCATTGTCACT
Source organism: Pedobacter sp. (assembly GCA_025351765.1). Taxonomy (GTDB): domain Bacteria; phylum Bacteroidota; class Bacteroidia; order Sphingobacteriales; family Sphingobacteriaceae; genus Pedobacter. The sequence goes on along the minus strand of JANXVH010000170.1, from coordinate 6,683 downwards.
TAGAAAAACAATAATGGTATTGTCAATCTCGCCAGTCTGCTCAAGCGCCTTTAATATTCTGCCTATTCCCTGATCCATCCGGTCAACCATCGCCGCATGAACGGCCATTACCCTTGCATCATACTCTTTATTTGGGTTATCTGCCCATGATATATCTGCCGGATTCCTATCGGATAATTTGGTTTTAGTACTGTCTATGATACCCAATATTGCCATTTTCCTATACCGGGCTTTTCTAATGGCTTCCCAGCCTATTTTATAGGTGTCTTTATACTTCTCAATATCTTCCGGTAATGCCTGAACAGGCCAGTGTGGGGCATTTTGTGCCACATATAAAAAGAACGGCTTATCAGCTTTGCTAAATTCTCGGATGTATCCTGCCGCTTTATCGTTAATAGCATCTGTATGGTAGTACCCTTTTGGGACAGAGGCAACAGGAGTTGTACCTTCAACAAGACTAAATGGGTCAAAGTAATCTACTACTCCCCATATCGTACCATAGAATTTTTCAAATCCCCTATTGGTAGGGTATTGCTCCAATGGAGAAAAGAGTGGATGAGAGGTCTGGTGATGTAACCATTTCAACTGCTCGGCATTATTTTTCTGAACGATAGTGTTAGATACGTGCCACTTGCCTGCCATTGCTGTGTGGTAGCCCGCATCTTTTAAAACTTCTGCTAGGGTAACGGTATTTTTGCCCAGATAACCTTTGTAGCCTTCGTCATTTTGAGGGGTTGTCATGTCGCCTATTCCGGCATCATGGTTATACAATCCGGTTAGTAAAGATGCTCTAGTTGGGCAACATCTGGATATGTTATAGAACTGCTTAAATTGTATCCCTTGTCTGGCAATACGATCTAAGTTAGGGGTGTGGATTTCACCACCATAACAGCCCAAATCAGAAAAGCCCAGGTCATCAGCCAATATCACAATAATATTTGGTCTGCTGTCGGGCTTAGGCTTCATGCCTAAAAAGGTTAGTGGTATTGCAGTAGCTAAAAAGATATTACGCACAATAGGGCTGACGGGGAAAGATAGTTTCATTCAATTCAATATATAAAATTGAAGATACAAGAAATTACTTAACGCATCTAAATCCGGTATGTTCAAGTCCTGTGTCCCTGGAGCTTGTCATTTTATTATCGATGCGATAACCCTCGCAATAAGTAGAGTTACAGAGGAACGAACCCCCTTTAACTACTTTTTCGCCATTGCTATCATCACTGCACCATTCCCAAACATTCCCGGCCATATCGTACAAACCATAATTGTTCGGAGCAAAAGAACGGGTAGCGGCCAAGCCATAAACCCCATCTCTTTCCGTATTTACGTTTGGGAAGCTACCCTGCCATGTATTCGCCCTAATTTTGCCCGTATCTATATCCTCGTTTCCCCATGGATATTTAACATTTTTTAAACCGCCCCTTGCGGCAGTTTCCCATTCTGCAGCTGTTGGCAGGCGCTTTCCTGCCCATTTGCAATAGGCAACGGCATCATCCCATGAAAGCTGTACTACTGGGTACTTGTCCTTTCCCTTTATCGTGCTGGAAGGCCCTTGTGGGTGTTTCCAGTTGGCTCCTTTTTTCCAGACCCACCAGGCACCGGGGTTATTCAGATCTACCTTTTTTCCTGGAGAAGAAAACACCAATGATGCGGCGACCAGCATACTATCAGGAGGTTTTGGGGTTCCTGCGGGCAATTGTTTTTTAAGCTCTTCCCAAACTGGCGCGTGCTCTGCGGTAGTCACATATTTTGTTTCCTTTACAAATTTTGTAAACTGTGCGTTTGTAACCTCGGTAGCATCCATGTAAAATCCAGACAGGCTTGCAGAAGGTGGAATCCACACCATTCCTGTTGTATCGCCATTGCCCTTTTTAATTGTAGAATCCCCACCTGTACTAGCAAACCTATTGGGTATGCCTGTAGTGCAATACTCGGCTGCAGGAAAGGTGGTAATCGTGTCGGTTCGCTGAGCCGATTGTTGCACAGGCTCATTGCAGGCAGCAAACAGTAAAGGAAAAGCTAATAAGGTAGTAAAGTGTGTTTTCATACTAAATACCTATAATGTCTTTTTTCTTCTTTTGCTTCATGGTTTTAGGGATTACATTTAAAATCTCTTCTTTAAGGGCATTTAGCGTTCTTTTTTTAATGAAGTTCTTATGCGTAACCAGACTCACCTCCCTAACCGGTTCAGGCGATTTGAAGTAACGGACTTTACTTAGCTGTTTGTTGCTGAGCTCTTCTAATGCCAATTCAGGCAATAAAGTTGCACCATTATTCATATCTACCATTCTTATCAGTGTTTCTACACTGCCAGTATTATAAGTTAGGCCCTGTATCCTGTTTTGTTTTGTAGAACGACAAATATTGAGCACTTGCGACCGCATACAATGGCCTTCATTCAACAGCCAGATGTTCTCGTCTTCCAGATCGTCTGCATCAATGGCTTTCTTCTTATAAAGCTTGCTGTTTTTGCTAATGTAGGTTACAAAGTTTTCATAATATAACGGTAGTTCCTCAATAGTGGTATCAGCTAGAGGGGTGGCCAATATACCACAATCGAGCACGCCGGTTTTTAGGTGATGTATAATGTCTTCGGTAGTATATTCCCAGATCATTAATTTTAGCAGCGGATATTTCTCCATCATTGAAGCAATCACTTTGGGCAACAGATACGGTGCTATAGTAGGGATGATCCCCACTTTCAGTTCGCCCACAACATCTTGCTGCTGACTGCTGATCAGTTCTTTGATCTTCAGGCTTTCTTGTAAAATAATACGCGCCTGTTCGATAACCTGGCTGCCAATCTCTGTCGGGGTAACCGGCTGCTTGCTCCGGTCAAATATCTTAACATCAAGCATTTCTTCCAGCTTTTGTACCTGCATACTCAGGGTAGGCTGGGTAACAAAACACTTCTCTGCAGCACCAACAAAACTTCGGTAGGTATCAACGGCAACTATGTATTCAAGCTGAACTAATGTCATATAGTTAAATATTATTTACTTTAACAAATATATAAATTTTGATTATTTACCCGCATGTAAACGTTTTGAGCTGGGTCATCTTTACTTTACCATGTCAATGAATTTTATGTTACTAGAATTCTTAAGTTTGTACTAAATAAAATTATAGTGGGTAAAGATAAGTTACGAAAATTTGCAGAGATAGACACCTTTTCCAATGTTTATCAAATGGAAGAGGGTAAGGTATTGAAGGGAAAGTGGGCTTCAGAACATTTTAAAAATGACAACCCTATAGTGCTGGAACTTGCTTGCGGGAAGGGAGAGTACGCACTTAACCTGGCAAGGATGTTTCCGCAAAAGAATTTTATAGGGATAGATTTAAAAGGCAACAGGATTTGGCGGGGTGCAAGGACAGGTATCGACGAAGGCATTACTAACCTGGCTTTCCTCAGGATACAAATTGAAGACAGTGTAGACTATTTCGTGCAAGACGAGGTAGACGAAATCTGGATCACTTTTCCTGATCCCCAACCACAGGAAAGTCGCGAGAAAAAAAGGCTTACCTACCCAGGGTTTTTAAATAAGTACAAACAATTTTTAAAGTTGGATGGCAGGATTAACCTGAAAACGGATAACGATGGCCTTTTTCAATACACAGTAGAAAAAGTAGAAGAGCTTGGGTTATCCTGCTATAAAAAGACAGATCAGCTGTATAAATCTGAGTTTTACGATGACCTGCTTTCCATTAAAACGCACTACGAGCGGATTTACCTTAAGCATGACAAAAGCATCAATTACATCCAGTTTTCATTAGATAAGCTATAACAAAATATGGAACAATCCTTTTACGATCATGTTTTTGAACTGGTAAGATTGATACCAAAGGGGAGGGTCTGTTCTTACGGTGCAATAGCGAAAAGCCTGGGCTCAGGCGGCTCTGCCAGAATGGTGGGCTACGCGATGAGTAATGCCGGACTGGCACACCCTTCTGTACCGGCGCATAGGGTTGTTAATAGTGCGGGACTGCTTACCGGCAAGTTCCATTTTTCGCCACCAGAGCTGATGCAGGAGTTGCTTGAAAATGAAGGAATAGTAGTGGAGGATAATAAGATTAAGAACTTTAAACAAGTGTTCTGGGATCCGCTTCTAGAATTATAGATTAGCAAAAACATGGAAAATATAATCAGATGTGGTTGGTGCGGTACAGATCCCTTGTATGTAAAATACCACGATGAAGAATGGGGCAAACCTGTTTATGATGATAAAACTTTGTTTGAATTCCTCATTTTGGAAGGTGCACAGGCAGGCTTGAGCTGGATTACTATTTTAAGAAGAAGGGAAGGCTATAGAAAAGCATTTGCAGATTTTGAAGTGGAAAAAGTAGCCGCTTTTGATGAGCAAGATGTAGCGAGATTGATGAACGATGCAGGTATAATCAGGAATAAGCTTAAAGTAAACGCGGCAATTAGCAATGCAAAGCTTTTTATGCAAATCCAAAAAGAGTACGGCACTTTTTCAGATTTCATGTGGGGTTTCCTGCCCAACAAAAAGCCCATTCAAAATGATGTACATTCCATGGCTGATGTACAAGCCAGAACAGAAATTTCAGACGCAATTAGCAAAGACATGAAAAAGCGCGGCTTTAAGTTTTTCGGCACCACCATCTGCTACGCACACATGCAGGCTACAGGTATGGTAAACGATCACCTGGTCAATTGTATCAGTCGGTAATTACTTTTTAGCGGCAGCGTTATAATCCACCACAATGCCGGTCAGAACTTTTGCATCGAATAGGCTGGTCGCCTTAATACGTTCAGCAATTACGTCGTTGCTGGTCAATTTCTGCAAAAGAATTGACTTAACAACCGGAGTCCTTGCCGCTGCGGTTGCATTCTCTGCAAAAAGCTCCTGAATAGGCCCAGTTCCAAACTTCTCAATAAAATAGGTAGTCGGCATTACCTGCTTTGGTGCTACAGGGCTGCTGCCCCTGCCGCCGCCAATAGAAATACCACCGCCCATACCCACACCACCAAAACCCCCGCTGCCCGTACCAATCCCAAAAGAAGGTCTAAACTTCGCCCTTTTTTGCACGGGCTCCTCCACCTGTAAATTTCCGCCGATAGCATACAAGTTAATGGCACCTAGTTCAATCACCTTAAAGAAACGGTATTCGAGGTCTTTTTTAATCAAAATAGGCTTACTTACATAAGTTTCTCCATTCCAGACAAACTCTTTAATATCCTTAGCCCTGTACTCAACCAAAGCTTCTGCATCGTTTTTTAAAACTACGCTAGAAAAATTAGTCGCCTTTATCGTTCCCCTGATAAAATTTCCATCAGAAATCACGACAATATCCTGGGCATATGCCCCAGAAGCAAACAAAAAACAGCACAATAGAAAAATAGATCTCATAGCATTCAAATAACGGAAATTATTGGAGTATTAGTACCTTTATCCAGGTAAGATTATTTTAAATTATGAAGAAGCTTTTTCTATTAGACGGTATGGCGCTTATATACAGGGCGCATTTTGCGCTCAGTAAAAACCCACGTTTCACATCTACAGGAATCAATACCTCGGCAGTGATGGGTTTTGCCAATACGCTGATGGAAGTGCTTAAAAAAGAGAAGCCAAGCCATATAGCGGTAGTTTTTGATACAGCAGCCCCAACCGAGAGGCATATAGAATTCGAGGCTTATAAGGCGCACCGACAAGCGATGCCAGAGGATCTTTCTGCGGCTCTTCCGTATATTTTTAAACTAATTGAAGGTTTTCGTATACCAGTAATCACTAAAGACGGATTTGAAGCAGATGATATTATCGGCACGCTGGCTAAAGAAGCAGAAAAGCAAGGGTTCCAGGTATTTTGTATGACACCAGATAAGGACTTTGCGCAACTGGTTTCAGAAAACATCTTTATATACAAACCGGCCAGGATGGGTAATGACATGGAGATCATGGGCGTTCCGGAAATTTTAGCCAAATGGGAAATAGAAAACCCACTTCAAGTGATCGATATCCTGGGGTTGTGGGGAGATGCGGTAGATAACATCCCAGGAATTCCCGGAATAGGAGAGAAAACCGCCAAAGCACTGATTAAACTTTACGGATCGGTAGAAAACATCATCGCCAACTCGCACGAGTTAAAGGGAAAACAGCGGGAAAATGTTGAAATATACGCACAGCAGGGTATAGTATCCAAAAAACTGGCCACCATTATCCTCAATGTACCAGTTGAATTTGATGAAAAATCGCTTGAACTGGAGGAGCCTTGCAGAGAACTGCTGGAGCCGCTATTTGCAGAGCTGGAATTTAGAACAATAGGGAGGCGTGTATTTGGGGAAGAATTTTCTGTTACCGACTCAAAAGGGCAAGCTTCCCAACAGTTTGATCTTTTCGGAAATGAGCAGGAACAGCCACAAAGCACCACCAAGATTTTTGTAGCAACCCCTGAAATGTTTGAAGAGGCAAGGGAGGCCAAGACCATAGAAAATACCGTACACGATTATAAACTGGTAGATACAGCAGAATCCCGTAAGGCCTTAATCGAGCTGTTATTACAACAGAAAAGTATTTCTTTTGATACCGAAACCACCGGCACGGATGCCAATCTTGCAGATATGGTAGGTCTCTCTTTTAGCATAACCCCGGGCGAAGGCTACTATATACCCTTATCAGAAATACGAGAAGAAGCACAAGTGATCCTGGACGAGTTTAGGG
>JANXVH010000164.1 GCA_025351765.1 Pedobacter sp. | reverse complement strand
AAGCAAAATAAGAGATGCCAGGTCATTAATGCCAGTTAAAAAAGTATTAAGAAAATAATATTATTGGTTAAGTTTGGTAAGTTTACAGAAAAGAGACAGTAATAATGCTGTCTCTTTTCTGGTTATTATTGAAATTGGTATCATATTAGTGTGTAGTTATAAAATGGATTTTAAATTAGTTAAAGAGATGTTGAGAAGAATATTATTGGTAACTTTTAGCGCAGCAATCCTCGCATGCCAGGCATCGTCAAAACCTCAGGAATTGGTTAAGGGTATTAATAACATTATGCCCGATGCAAAGCAGGCCTTAGTATGTAAGGAAATCGTAACCCTTATAGAGAATTATAATTATAAGAAGATAAAAGTAAATGACTCTCTTTCCTCCGTAGTGATGGACAAATATATCAAGGATCTTGATCCTTCACGCAATTACTTTACATCTGCAGATATCAAAGATTTTGAAAAGTATCGGTTAAAGTTGGACGACGATTTCCGTAATGGAGACCTCAGCGCACCATTTTATATCTTCAATGTTTATTTGAAAAGATACAATGAATGGATCGACTACAGTGTTGGTCAAATCAAATCCAAGTACGAATTCAATGGAAATGATACTTATATTTACGATCGTGAAAAAATGCCCTGGGCAGCATCTTCCACAGATTTAAATTTATTATGGCAAAAGCGTGTAAAATATGAATTAATCAATTTAAAGATTGCAGGCAGTACTGATATTAAGAATGCCGAAGTTCTTACCAAACGGTATGCTAATTTAAAATCGCAGGTATCTAAAATAAACAATCAGGATGTATTCCAAACTATAATGGATGCATTTACAGAGAGTGTTGATCCACACACAAATTATTTCAATCCATCAAATGCACAGGCTTTTAGCGAAGATATGGCTCGGTCATTTGAGGGTATTGGCGCCAGACTACAGTTAGAAAACGAAGTGCTTAAAATCGGTGAGATTATTCCTGGAGGGCCAGCATTTAAAAGTAAATTGTTAAATACGGGCGATAGAATAATCGGGGTGGCTCAAGGGAATGGTGAGTTTGAAGACATTACAGGTTGGAGAATTGAAAATTCTGTATCTAAAATTAAGGGGCCAAAGGGAACTACTGTTAGGTTGAAGATTATTCCGGTAGGTCAGGGGCTTTCTGCTAAGCCGGTTGTCATTGCTCTTGTTAGGGAGAAGATCATAATGGAAGATCAGTCGGCTAAGAAAAAAGTAGAAACTATTAACTCCAATGGTATAACTTATAAAATTGGAATAATTACACTTCCTGCTTTTTATGCGGATTTTGCTGCGTTGAGACAAGGTGACAGAAATTATAAGAGCACAACGCGTGATGTTAGCTTGTTGATAGATACGCTTAAAAATAAGGACAAAGTGGACGCAATCGTTATGGATTTACGTTCTAATGGCGGAGGGTCATTACCTGAAGCTATCAATTTAACAGGTTTGTTTATCGACAAAGGTCCGGTTGTTCAGATTAAGGATCTTAGAAATGATATTGAAGTTAATCAAGATACAGTGTCTGGTGTGGCTTGGAATGGCCCCTTCGGAGTAATGGTAGATAGGCTTAGTGCTTCTGCATCAGAAATATTTGCAGGTGCGATACAGGATTACGGTCGAGGAATTATTTTCGGAACCCAGACTTATGGTAAGGGAACGGTTCAGTCTTCCATTAAAATGGATGATTTGGTTAATCCTTCTATTCTACAGCGACTCGCTGCTTTGGTTGGCAATAGTACGGGAAAAGCGTTATCAAAAGAAAAATCTGATCAACCTCAGTTGGGTATTATCAATTTGACTATGGCTAAATTCTACCGTATTAACGGAAGCAGCACTCAGCATAAAGGCGTTATGCCCGATATTAATTTTCCTTCACTTTATCCTTTGGATAAAATAGGGGAAGACACTGAAAAGTCTGCTTTACCTTGGGATACTGTAGACAGGTCTAATTTTATACCAGTTGCAGATCTTTCAGCTACTAAAGTTGAGCTTATAAAGTTGCATAATCAAAGAATGGCAAACTCTTTAGACTATAAAATTCTTCAGCAGGATTTAGCTGAGCTTAAGAATAGGGATGCACAAAACTCGGTAAGTCTTAATGAAACAAAGCTGAAAAAAGAGCGAGATAGTTTAGAAGCTAAAGCACTTTCAAAAACAAACTTACTTCGGGCTTCAAGAGGTTTAACTCCGGTAAAGAAAGGGGATAAAATAACTAAAGAAGAGAGCTTCGATTTCGTGCAGGACGAAAG
>JANXVH010000143.1 GCA_025351765.1 Pedobacter sp. | reverse complement strand
TCCCCTAAGTGCTGGTATGAGTATGGGTAATTTTACGTTAAAAGATGAGTTAAAAGAAGGCAATTACCGGATTAGGGCCTATACACAATGGATGCGTAATGCGGGTGCAGATTATTTTTTTGATCATACATTTACTGTGGTCAGTCCGTTTGAAAATGCAGTTATTGCAAAAGCAGATTACAGTTACACTACAGGGAATGGTAAACAATTGCTTGATGCTATATTAAATTATACTGATGACACAGGCGCGGCGCTTATTAACAAGAAGATAACTTATGAGATAATTGCGGGCAATGATACGCTCTTTACTAAAACTACGAAAACGGATGTCGACGGAAATATTACGGTTAATATTCCGGCTGATAAAATAAGGGACTGGAGCGGTGCCATTATTAAGACAAGGGGTGAATTGGCCGACGGCATAAAGTTTGAAAAGCAATTTCCTGTAAAAGCTAACCTATCTCAAAGCGACATCCAGTTCTTTCCGGAAAGTGGATACCTGGTATATGGGGTAGCTTCCAGACTGGCTTTTAAAACTGTGGGTATAGATGGGAATGGTCTGTTGGTAAAAGGTGAAGTTGTTGACCAGGACCAAAACCATATTGCAGACTTTACAAGCGGTTATGCAGGAATGGGCAATTTTCTATTCAGACCAGAGGCAGGAAAAACTTATACTGCAAAAATAACCTTTCCTGATGGATCCCATAAATCAGTTGCTTTACCAATACCTATAACCAACGGTTATGTATTAAGTGTGTTTCAACCCAATGCAGATAGTATTTTAGTAAGAATTGGTGTGCCGGAGCAGATGGTTGCCGCTCAGCCAACCCTAAGTGTAAATTGTATTGTGCATTCTGGTGGAGAAACAATTGCAGCTACTCCTGTGAAATTAAAGAGGTCTTTAACATCCCTCTGGTTGGAAAAGAAAGCATTTCCCTCAGGAATAGCTCAGTTCACTTTGTTTTCTGCTGAGGGAGAGCCTTTAAATGAAAGAATTGCTTTTGTTAAAACGAAAGACCAGCTTACGCTAAAACTGAAAACGGCAAAGCAAACTTACAAAAGTAAAGAAAAAGTAGAGCTGCACCTGGAAGCAATGGATTTGGAGGATCGGCCTACTGCAGGCAATTTTTCCATGGCCGTAGTTGATGAAAGTAAAGTACCTTTTGACGATGCCCGTGCAAGTACTATTTTTTCCAATCTGCTTTTAACCTCGGATATAAAAGGTTATGTAGAAACCCCCAATTACTATTTTACTTCAGATAATGATGAGGTAAACAGGTCTTTAGACAACCTGATGCTTACCCAGGGGTATAGGAGGTTTTTGTGGTCGGATTTAAAATCGGGTACTGTAGCAACACCTGCATTTAAGGCGGAGGGTTTAGGGACTTACATCTCTGGAAAGGTGGTTACGCTTGGCAATAAACCTGCGGCAAATGCGGCAGTTACGCTGATGTCTGTAAGGGCAAACCTGGTAAAAGGAACAACTACTGATGCAGAAGGAAGGTTCAAGTTTGATGGGATGTTTTTGGCAGACAGCTTAAAGTTTTCGATACAGGCTCGGTCTCAAAAAAAAAGTAGAAACGTTGAGGTGATCCTGGATACTGTACCTAAACTGGCAAATACGAGAAATGGAAATATCGGCACCCTGAATACAGATTTATACAGAAGTACTAAATCCTATGCCGATAACGGTAAGAAGCAAGATGAAGTGCTGGAAAAGTTTGGTGGCTGGAGTAGGACGAATCGTCTGAAAGAGGTTCATATTGTTGGGAAAGCCTATCAGAAAAATCTTCCTAAACAAAGAAATTTTAATCAGAATGGTCCGGGGAAGTATGATCAAATTATTAAAAACGAGGAATTACAGTCCTGTCCGAATTTGATAGCTTGCCTCGAGGGAAAGCTTATAGGTGTAGTTTTTAAGGACGGGCTTCCTTTTTCTACGAGGCCAGGTTCTTCAATAGGCGGGTTCACCTCTCCTGCCTTGCCAATGTTGGTCGTGCTGGACGGGAATCCATTATCGCCACAACAAAGTGCAGCAACGATAGAGGCCATTTTTAAATATAATGATCCTCCTTCAAATCAAATTGCCAGTATCGAGGTGCTAAGATCAGTCAATTACACTACTGTATATGGTTCACCACCGGGTGTACTTTTAATTAACACAAAAAATGGAGGTAATCATGCGCCGGCATACAATCCAAGTATTGTTAATATCTCGCCAAAGAGCTTTGATAAAGCTAAAGAATTTTATATCCCCCGATATGATCGTCAGGTTACGAATATTGACTTGCCCGACCTCCGGTCTACTATTTACTGGAATGCGGGTATAAAAACTGATTTAAGCGGTAAAACAACAATTAGTTTTTATGGTGGAGATGGGACAGGTACTTATAAAGTAACAGTTGAAGGTATTAATGCGGAAGGAAGATTAGGCCGCAAAGTTTACAAATATTTAGTTGAAGCGAAAAACTAGTTTTTACGGTGTATATATAAATAAGGGGTCGAGATAGCCACCCCTTATTTATTCAAACTACCTTTGTGGCGCCTTCTCGATTATTAGTGGCACAGACAAATTGGTTAGCGGAGCTTTCCTGCCATACCCTTGAAATAACAGACGACACTTCCTTCGCTCATAGATTGGAGCAGGTCAGTTTAAAAATCAAAGGTATCTCTATGTATGCAAACCCATAGCAATTCTGCTATGGCATCAAGGCGCTCAGAATGTTGATTGGCTCATTCAGAAACGATATTAATCTACAGAATGTGGCAACATCAATAAAAAAGGCAATGCCAATGCATAATTCAATTCTAAATATTCTAGACCAAGTCTTCGTATATTGGTATAATATAAATTATGCTGATTATAATAATATTTTTCACTAGGTAAATACCAAGCCTTTTCCCCCAGTTTTTCCGCAATGAACCACTTCTCAATAAGTCTTCCACCCCTACGATTACCCTCATTCCATGGATGAATTTTCACAAAAACCAAATGAATCATTACCGAATAATAAAACACTTCTTCTACAGATAAGGGTGCATTGATTAGCTGATCTAAGTCGCGATAAATTTAGCCATTTCATCTGCAACCTGCGCAGGTAAGGCGGCTACATATTCGATTCGACCATCGGGAGTGGAAACGTACATGTTCTGCATACGAAAGACTCCCTGAGACTGTTTATTTAGAATATGCTTACTCAACAGCGGATGTGCTTTAGCAATGTTTAATCCGCTTATTTTATTCTCCTGTCTCTTTTATGTTTAATAAAAGAATCTAATTCAATATTTTCACCTTCGATTTTGCTCGAAAATACTGACGATACTGAAGTATAGAAGCTGAAGTTAGTGGTTGATAATTCGGCATCA
>JANXVH010000110.1 GCA_025351765.1 Pedobacter sp. | reverse complement strand
CACTTCTACCATTCTTTCATTACCCATTTTAGTAAACGGATAAATGGTAAACGCTGCCCAAAACCCTCTATCCAAAACCTCTTTTACTGTTTCTTCATTGTTATGGATAGAGGGTTTTGGGCAGCGTTTACCATTTATCCGTTTACTAAAATGGGTAATGAAAGAATGGTAGAAGTGGTTAAGCAGTATGGTGCAGAAAGGATTATGATCAACTCTGCGGCCGACTGGGGTATTAGCGATCCACTTGCTGTTCCAAAGACAGCTGCTTTAATGAAACAATCGGGCATTAGCATGAAAGATATTGAACTGGTAACGTATCGCAATGCCATCACTGCATTTGCTCAAAGCGGGCAGATTGATGAGAACGACTTTGTTGCCATTAAGGATATTGACCAAACTCAGAAGTTTGAAAGCAACTCTATTTTACGTGGCGGGCAACAGCCAAGAATAGACAAAAACTCCATCATCATTTCTTAAGGTATTGAAAAAATTAATAGGATACCTGAGGCTGATGAGGCCTGCCAATGTGGTAACTTCAGTAGCAGATGTACTTGCCGGGATTGCTATAGCTGGTTATTTTTTACCTACTGCGCTTTATACCACCGGAGGGTTAACCTGGGGGAGTGGGACACCGCTTATACCTGTTTTACTTTTGTGTATTTCTACCATAGGGTTATACAGCGGCGGCATAATTATGAATGATGTATTTGATACCGAGTTAGATGCCGTGGAACGCCCGGAACGTCCTATACCAAGCGGGCTTATCTCTAAGAATGCAGCTACTATTTTTGGTGGCATTTGCTTCTTTATCGGGATTTTTGCTGCAGGAATGCTAAGCAGAAATGCACAATACCTTTCAGTCACTATCATGGTTTCGTGCTTGGTTTACGACAAATTCCTTAAACATAGTTCTATTTTTGGACCAGTAAATATGGGTCTATGCAGGGGTTTAAATCTGCTTCTAGGCATCAGTATTTTACAAGGTGCAGTTCAGCAATACTGGTTTCTGGCAATTGTTCCGATTATTTATATTGCGGCAATTACCATGATCAGCAGGGGTGAAGTTCACGGGGGGGGAAAAAACACCCTTTATTTTGCCGCATTGTTATACCTGCTAGTGATTTCAGGTATTGTTTACTTTGCAGCAGCAAACAAACAGCTTCCCATAACACTGGTATTTGTTGTTGGCTTTGCTTTCATGATCTTCAAGCCTTTGTTACGGGCTATTCAGAACCCTATAGGGCCAAATATTGGCCAAGCTGTTAAGTTTGGTGTTATTGCCCTCATCTTAATGAATGCAGCCTGGGCAAGTGCATTCGGCGTATGGCATATTGCCATCATAATTGTAATTTTATTACCAATATCAATAGGACTGAGTAAGGCGTTTGCCGTTACTTAGTCGAGAATTTTAGCATATGAACTACCTTCAACAATCTTTTAGTGTAAAATTTGAGTATAAGATTTTCTTTACATCATCATTATTCGATCTTCAAAATACTACGCTGGCAGATTTCTTTACGGAGAAACCATCTCTGTCTTTAAGAAAAATATTCTTTGTAATAGACCAGGGGGTTGCTGATACGCAACCCGATTTACTCACTGAGATCAAGAAATATTTTGAGGAACACAATGTGATCCAATTTATACCCGAGGTAATGGTTATTCCGGGAGGCGAAGCAGCAAAGAATGATACAAATCTTTTTGATGCTATAGTTGAAGCGGTAAACAAATTTGGTATCGACAGGCATTCTTATATTGCTGCCATTGGTGGTGGTGCAGTATTAGACTTGGTTGGGTATGCAGCTGCGGTATCGCACCGAGGCATTAAGCACATTCGTATCCCCACTACTGTGCTTTCTCAGAACGATTCTGGAATCGGCGTTAAAAACGGTGTCAATTATAATGGCAAGAAGAATTTTCTTGGTACTTTTTCCCCACCCAATGCTGTATTCAACGATGATGCATTTTTAACAACGCTAACCGACAGGGATTACCGCTCTGGTATTTCTGAGGCGATTAAAGTGGCCCTTATTAAAGATCCTGATTTCTTTTACTGGATTAAAGACCATACTACAGAATTGATAAACCGTGATCAGGAAACGATGAATTACCTGATTAAGGTTTGCGCACAATTGCACATGAGCCACATTGCGGGTGATGATCCTTTTGAAACAGGATCTGCCAGACCCCTTGATTTTGGGCACTGGGCAGCACATAAGTTGGAACAACTAAGTAATTTTAGCGTTTTGCATGGCGAAGCTGTAGCAATGGGTATTGCACTCGACAGTACTTATTCTTTTTTGAAGGGAATGCTAAGCGAAGATAAACTTCATGGTATTCTTGATTTGTTGTTGAACCTGGGATATGATATTTCAAGTTCATATGTCCAGATCACCGATTTGAATTCTCCTATTTTAAAGGGATTATTGGAATTCCAGGAACATCTTGGAGGCTTGCTGACCATTACCTTGTTAACTGATGTAGGTACTGGAAAAGAGGTAAACGAAATGGATAAAGAATTGCTTATCAAAGCCAGCAGCTACGTAACAAAATATACCGCAACACACCTAAACATAAAGCAGTAACATGAAACTGAACACCTGCCATCTTACCTATTGTACCAATATCCATGCGGGCAGGAACTGGACAGAAGACCTTGAGGCGTTACGGAAAAATTTCCCTGTTATTAAAAGTACAGTAGCGCCTGACCAGCTGATGGGACTTGGCCTAAGGTTATCTAATGAAGCCAGCCTTGAGCTTATAAATGAAATCCCTCTTGCCAATTTTAAAGAATGGCTGGATGCCAATGGCGCTTACGTATATACCATGAACGGTTTCCCTTATGGCGAATTCCACAATACAGTAGTTAAGGAGGATGTACACACACCAGACTGGACTACCGACGAACGTAAAGCTTATTCATTAAGACTGTTCAAAATTTTAGAGGCAATTTTACCGGAGGGTATGGAAGGCGGCATTTCCACATCTCCATTGAGCTATCGCCATTGGTTTAAAACCCCGGACGATCTGGCTGCGGCCACCTATACTGCTACAAAAAACATGATTGAAGTAGTTAAAGAGCTGATCCATGTATACCAGAAAACAAACGTGGTCATGCATTTGGACATTGAACCTGAACCTGATGGAATACTGGAAACCGGTCGCGAATTTATAGATTGGTTTGAGCGTGTATTCCTGAAACTGGGCATCCCGGAGATAGAGAATTCTTTCAATGTATCTGCCGATGAGGCTGAGGTATTATTGAAGCAACACCTAACATTGTGCTATGATGTTTGCCATTTCGCCATTGGTTTTGAGAACCATGCAGAGGTAGTAAGAGAACTCGAATTAAAGGGCATTAAAGTTGGAAAAATTCAGATCAGCGCAGCTTTACACGCAGATATTGACAAGGGATCCGATAAACGAAAAATCATAAAGCAAGCATTTGGAGCATTTAACGAGCCTACCTATCTCCATCAAGTGGTAGCGCTAAAAAAAGATGGCGGACTACTACGGTATCGTGACCTTACTCCTGCACTTGCTGATTTCGATAACCCTGAGGCAATGCAATGGAGGGCACATTTTCATGTCCCGATCTCCATTCGTGAAATTGGTGCAGTAAGCTCTACCCAAAATGATATTATTGAAGTACTGAACATCCAGAAATCTAAACCGTTTACCCAGCATCTAGAAGTTGAAACTTACACTTGGGAAGTACTTCCAGAGCAGATTAAATTGCCCATTACCGAATCCATTAGTAAAGAATTACTGTGGGTTGCAGACCAGTTAAATACACAGTAATGAAGAAAACAGTTGTTATAGATGTTGTTGGATTATCGGCAAACCTGATTGGCGAACACACCCCTTTTTTAGCAAGTTACATTAAGCGTAAAAGCCTGAATAGAATTGCACCAATGCTTCCTGCAGTAACAACTGCAGTGCAATCTACCTACCTAAGCGGTAAAACCCCGGCAGCACACGGTATTGTGGGCAATGGGTGGTACGATAAAATAGATGCTGAAGTTAAATTTTGGAAACAATCTAACAAACTGGTACTTGTAAATAAGATCTGGGACTACGCAAAAAAAGAAGACCCCAATTTTACTACAGCTATGATGTTCTGGTGGTACAATATGTACTCCAATGCCGACTACTCGGTAACACCTAGACCTAATTACTTGGCAGATGGACGTAAAATGCCTGATTGTTATTCGGAACCCGCAGGCCTTAGGGACGTGTTACAGGAGCGCCTTGGAACTTTTCCTTTATTTCAATTCTGGGGTCCCGGGGCCAATATAAAATCTACAAAATGGATAGCAGACGCTTCCATAATTACAGATGAGCTTTACGACCCTACCCTGACCCTGATCTATTTACCGCATCTGGATTACTGCTTACAGAAATTTGGCGATGATTTTAACAAAATAAGTAAAGAGCTTGGAGAAGTAGACGAGGTTGTGAAAGACCTGGTTAACTACTACGAATCTAAAGGTGGGGAAATCATTATTCTTTCTGAATATGGGATAGTTCCGGTAACTAAACCGATTCACCTAAATAGGTTATTTAGAGAAAATGGGCTGCTCCAAATTAGAATAGAAAGAGGTCTGGAACTTTTAGATCCCGGTGCATCAGAAGCATTTGTGGTGGCAGACCATCAGGTAGCACATATTTACATCAATGACCCATCTGTAACCGAACAGGTAAAGGCTATTCTGGCTAAAGTTCCTGGTATTGCAGTTGTTTTAGATGAGGCAGGTAAAAAAGAATACGGTATTAATCATGAACGGGCCGGTGATCTGGTTGTCGTTGCTGATGCAGATAGTTGGTTTACTTACTATTTTTGGCTTGACGATGCGCTTGCCCCTGATTATGCCAGATGTGTAGATATCCATAAAAAGCCGGGTTATGATCCTGTAGAAATGTTTATGTCTTCCAAACCTCGTGCTGCATATAAATTGCTTAGAAAAAAAGCTGGCTTCAGGTACGTTATGGATGTTATCCCTTTAGACGCAACGCTAATAAAAGGGTCACATGGCAGTGTAAACACACCAGAAAATTATCACCCGGTGTTAATCACTGATAAAGCATTAAACCAGGAAAACGTAGCTGCTACAGCAGTTTATGACATAATCTGGAAAGCTTTGCATTCCTAATATGAACTCGAGAAGGGAATTTCTGAAAAAGGCCGCAATCTTGTCCGGCGCAGCCGGTATCCCTAACGTTATTCCAATGTCTATTCAAAAGGCAATGGCCATTGAGGCCAATCCTGGAAGTACTTTTTACGATGCAGAGCATGTAGTGATCCTGATGCAGGAGAACCGGTCGTTCGATCACATGTTCGGTAAGCTTAATGGGGTGAGGGGATTTAATGACCCGCGTGCTTTTACTTTGCCAGATCAGGATAAGGTTTGGCTCCAAAAAGATGCTGCGGGGAATAGTTATGCTCCCTTTCATATTGACATTAATAAAACTAAGATAACATGGCAGGGCGGACTGCCACACTCCTGGACAGATCAGCTTGCAGCAAGAAACGGCGGCAGGTATGACCAATGGTTACCTGTAAAATCATTAATGTGCCTGGGCCATTATGAGCGAGCAGATATTCCGTTTTATTATGCTATGGCTGATGCCTTTACGGTTTGCGACCATAATTTCTGCTCCTCACTTACGGGCACAACGCCTAACAGACTTTTTATGTGGACCGGAAACATTAAACCGGAGTTAAGTCTTAATGCCGTAGCTGCTGTAAATAACTCACAGGCAGAATCAAGAGATGGGGTTTATATAGACTGGGAGACATTCCCGGAGGTATTAGAAGATAATGGAATAGACTGGAAGATTTATCAAAATGAAATATGGACAGCAGATGTGCAGGGAGAAAATGTGGACGATTGGTTGGGCAACTATGGCGATAATGCCATAGAATATGTGAAGCGGTATAACGTTAAACTCTCTGCCTATTTCAGAAAACATGGAGATCCTAAGGCTAACCTGACCGCAGCAGAAGTTACTGAAAAATACAATAAGCTATCTCAGCGTGAGCGGAATTTAATCGACAAGGCTTTTGCCAGCAATATAAATGCACCATTTAATTACCTTGAACTTGCACCTTTTAAGTATGTCGATGATGAAGGAAAGGAACAAACGCTAGAGATTCCAAAGAATGATATTTTTTACCAGTTCAGATCTGATGTGGACAATGGTAAACTGCCAGCTGTTTCCTGGCTAGTTGCGCCACAAAGGTTTTCCGACCATACCAGTTCACCACTGTATGGCACATGGTATGTATCGGAAGCGATAGACATACTGACAAAAAATCAGGAGGTTTGGAAGAAAACAATCTTCATTTTAACATACGATGAGAACGATGGTTATTTCGATCACATTCCACCCTATGTGGTGCCAAAACCTGGTGATAAATTGACAGGAAAAGTATCATCAGGAATAGACATTACATCAGATTACGAATCAACTAAAGATAGTCCGATTGGATTAGGATACCGTGTACCCATGCTAATCGCCTCACCATGGAGCAAAGGTGGTTATGTGAATTCTCAAGTATTTGACCACACCTCAACCATCATGCTGATAGAGAATTTGTTTAGTCATAAAACAGGCAAAAAGATTAGAAGTTCCATGATCAGTAGCTGGAGAAGGACTATTTGTGGTGATTTGAGTTCTTCATTCCGCCCTGCTTTAGAAAATTTAGCTGGACAACCAGTAGCGTTGCGAAAAGATGAGGTTATCACCCGCATCCAAAATGCTAAAAACAAACCAGCTCAGCTACTGCCGAAACCATTGACGGTTGCAGAACTGAAAAATAATGAATACTTGCCATTGCAGGAAGAAGGAGTTCGCAAAGCATGTGCACTACCCTATCAATTGAGTGCAGAAGGAATGACCAGAAATGGTATTTTTACGTTGCAGCTCGCCGCTGGAACGCGGCAGTTTGGTCAGATGGTAACCCCGTCTGGAGCACCATTTACAGTGTATACGACTAATCTATACAAAGGGCAGGTGGGAAAGTCATGGAATTACGCTGTAAGTGCCGGAGACCAGCTCAGCGACCAATATGCTATTGTCGACTTTGCTAAAGGCACCTACGACTTATTTATAAGTGGGCCTAATGGATTTTTTAGGAATTTTAGGGGTAACGCCGCTGATCCTCTTCAGGTGAATTGCAACTACGAACAACGAGGGTTCCTGACTAAAGCTACCACAGGTAACCTGGTACTTACATTTAAAAACACCAGCCTTAATACACTCCAGATAAATATAGCAGATGGGTATCAACACCGAAAGCCTGTTTCTATATCATTAACTCCAGGAAGCAAGACTAAATTGGATGTAGATCTGTCAAAAAGTGCTCATTGGTATGATCTTACTATCACTATAAACGGATCTGATGTATATAGAAAGCAGTATGCAGGACATGTTGAAAACGGTGAGGAGTCTATTTCTGATCCAATGATGGGTAGAGTTTAAGATACAAACTCAATTTTTTAGGCTGGTCTGTGCCTATCCAATCAACTCCTATACTTTCCAGCTCTTTCCAAACATCAATATTATCTGCTGTCCCCCAGAAGCGAAAGGGCTTATTCCAACTATGTGATTTCTTTACAACCTCAATTAACTTTAGTTTTTCATCCGCCGGCAATGGATTTGTACCATCCCAGGAAGTAAATGTACCTATGCTTTCGCTCACCATACCAAGACGGGAAAGCTCATTAGAAGTATAAACATTTGTTGTGCGGCCGTCAAAAAAAATATAGCTGGGGTAATCCTTAAAGTTAGCCGGTGGAGGGACATCCCCACTAATCAAAATCCTTACTGCACGTTTATTTATACTTTGATCAAAAAATTTCAAGTATGGTTTAAGTTCGGTAATAAGCGTTGCCAAGACTTGCTTATGATTTGATTTGATGTCTATCAGCAATTGTAATGTCTTGTTTTTATTGGGATAGATATGCCCTTTATTATTTTTAAAAGCTTTGGCTATTGGTTGTAGGTAAAGCTTGTCCAGACTACGCCCCGGATCAGTATCTTCTTCATTATGCGAAACAAGTAGCTTTCCTCCTATTATATAAACATCTGCTTCAACAGAACCCATTCCAGCAGCGTATGCACCATAAAACGGGGAAGACTGATTATAGTCGTTATGGCTATGGCCTTTATTACCTTTTTGAGCTGCTGCACCGAAACCTATTAGTAGCAGCATTATAAATATTGAATATCTCACTTTATAAATTTACTAACTTTATGTTAGCCGGGGGTAAGCTAATGGTTATCAAATCATGAAATTGGCTAAACAATTGTTGTTTCTGATAAAGTTACCATCATCCTTCTTTACTTTCTTAAAATTGATACACTAAAAACTACCGTACAGTAAACAGTTAATCAGGATAATAGATTAATTTTATCCCGATTAACTTATTTTAAATGAAAATTATAAAAAGCACTGTCATTTGCGCAATCACCTGCTGTTTATTAATAGGCAATTTGGTTGAAGCCCAACAAAAAAAGACTATTGTAGCAAAAAAAGCTCCTGTAGCATCACAAAAAAATGGATCTGCTGTAATTCCTAAAGACCCAAGCATACGAATAGGTAGATTACCTAATGGACTTACTTATTACATCAGGAAAAATGTTGAGCCAAAGAACAGAGCAGAACTATATCTGGTAAACAAAATTGGATCACTAATGGAGGAAGACAATCAACAGGGTCTGGCTCATTTTACCGAGCACATGGCTTTTAATGGCACTAAAGATTTTCCTAAAAATGAGATGATCAATTACCTGCAAAAGGCAGGGGTGCGCTTTGGCGCAGACTTAAATGCATATACTGGCTTTAACGAAACCGTATATCAGTTGCCGATTCCAACAGATAGTGCTATTTTATTTAAATCTGGTTTTAAAATCCTAGCCAATTGGGCTGGAAAAGTATTGATGGAAGGTGGCGAAATTGATAAAGAGCGTGGCGTAATTATCGAAGAAGACCGTCAGAGGGGAAAAAATGCACAGGAGCGTATGAGCAAGCAACTGCTACCACTTTTACTGAAAGGTTCTCGTTATGAAAAACGGATCCCAATTGGCAAAATAGATATTTTGCAGAGTTTTACTTATGATAAAATAAAGGACTTTTACGCCGATTGGTACAGGCCAAACCTGCAATCTGTAATTGCCGTTGGTGATTTTGATGTAAACAGCGTTGAACAGTTGATCAAAGAAAACTTTGCTTCTCTAAAAAACCCTTCTAGTCCTAAAACAAGACTGAAATACGATCTTCCTGACAATAAGGAACCTCTGATAAAAATTATCACAGACCCTGAACAGCCCTATAATGTTGCTACCGTTATTTACAAACAACGCGGTAAAGTAACTACAACAGTTGCGGATTATAAAAAGGAAATGTCAATATCAATGATCAATAGTATGCTTGGCGCGAGGTTTCAGGAGATTCTACAAAAAGGAAATGCTCCGTTTCTCTATGCACAAAGTTTATATTCGGCATATCAGGGTGGCTTGGTTTCGGGCATCAATGCCTATCAGACTGTAGCGGTAGCTAGCTCTGGCGCTACGCTTGAAAAAGCACTTATCGCCGCCCTTACAGAAAATGAGCGGATGAATAAATATGGATTTTTAGCATCTGAATTAGATGTTGCCAAAAAGAACATCCTTGCAGGAAACGAAAAACAACACCTGGAAAAAGACAAAACAGCCTCTGTTAAATTTGTACGGGAATACCAGGATAACTTTCTAAGTGGAGCTGCAATACCCTCTATGGACTGGGATTATGCAGAGACTAAGAATATATTAGCTAACACTACTTTAGCTGAGGTTAACGCACTCGCCAAAACATTGATCACTAAAGAAAATCAAATTATACTTGTACAAGCGCCGGAAAAAGAAAAAGCTAGTTTACCAACAGAGGCACAATTGGTTAGCGCAGTAAAAAATGCCGCAAATGGGATAAGCGCTTACGTGGACAACGCTGTTAATAAACCGTTGATTGCCACCAAGCCTTCTGCAGGAAAAATAGTTAGCGAAAGTAAGATTGATGCGCTTGATGCTACCGAACTGACTTTAAGTAATGGCATTAGGGTGGTATTAAAACAGACCACGTTTAAAAATGATCAAGTATTATTCAGCTCATTCTCCAAAGGAGGTTATTCTTTGGCAAGTGATGACGACTATAATTCGGCAGAAGAGGCGGAAATTATTTCTCAAAGTGGAGTTGGAGAGTTCAATCCTAGTCAGCTAAATAAACTTCTTGCTGGCAATACAGCTAGAGTTGGATCTTATATTGATGATCTTTACCAAGGTTATGGCGGAAGCTCGTCTCCAAAAGATCTGGAATCTGCTTTTCAACTTGTTTATGCCTATGCGACTACACCCCGCAAGGATATGGATATTTTCAACAAAAACATTTCCGACAGCAGGGTAGTCATTGCAAATAAAAATGCTAATCCAAATGCTGTATTTTCTGATACCATTCAATCTGTACTTTCTTCTCATCATAAACGATCGCTCCCAACTACACTTACCGATTTGGACAAAATCTCTCTGGATAAAGCTTTTGCTTTTTATAAAGACAGGTTTGCAGACAATGGCGAACAAGTTTTCGTAATTATTGGCGCCTTTGATATGGCGAAGATTAAGCCCCTAATTGAAACTTATTTAGCAAGTTTACCTTCATTAGGTAAAAAACAAAATTTTGTGGACAACGGAATCAGACCGCCAAAGGGAAAGATTGAAAAAACAGTTTACAAAGGACTGGAAGATAAAGCTGCTGTGCAATTGTACTTTCATGGCGATTATGTTTACAACATGGACAACAACATCCAACTTGATGCTGTAAAAGCAGCTTTAGAAATAAAAATACTAGAGCGTCTTCGTGAAAAAGAAAGCGGTGTTTATAGTCCGAATGTGGGCTTAAGTATTGAAAAGTATCCAAACGCACATTATTACATTACTATATCATTTAGTTGTGCAACAGCGAACGTAGAGAAACTGATTGCAGCTTCGCTTGACGAGATTAGTAAGATCAAATCGAGTGGTGTATCTGGAGATGACATTAGTAAGTTTAAGTCTGAAGAACTCCGTCAGTATGAGCTTAGTTTACGAGATAATGGATACTGGCTTGGTTACATTTCAAACCGCATTAAGTATGGCGATGACTTGGGACAGAATAAAATTTATGTACAAAAAGTAAACGCGGTAACTGTTGAAAGCAGCAAGGCGGCGGCTCAACAGTATCTAAATGAAGACAACTACATTAGATTTGTATTGTTACCTGAGAAGAAATAAAAATGATTAATTTGAGGCTGCCTTATTTGGTCGCCTCTTTTTTTATTAGCTGCCTTCGGTTTGGGTAGTACCTGCCTTCGGTCTGGGTAGTACCGTCGGTTATCCGTTCCGTATCCGTCGGCTATCCGTTCCGTATCCTTCGTATATCCCAGAAACGAGTAAATCATCTTCGATTTCCGTTTAAAGGATATAAAGTATACGAAACCGGGCTGGATTCGAAACCTTAAGAGAAACTTACGAGTCCATTAATTCTTTTTTTTCAGGGTCTAATTCTACTTTGCCCCTTCTATCCTTTTTAGCAAAGAGAATGGGGTAAATTAGCATCAAAGATCCCGCAACAAATAGTAATCCAGCTACAGTAAGTACAAAAGAACTAGATTCACTCTTCTGATCTGACATTATTTTATAAGCAATCAGCGCAAATACACCCAATACAAATGAGATTACAGCTTTTTGAAGTTTCAAGATACGTATCATGTGATGATATTATAGTACAACACATTGATGTAAACAAAAATCAATCCACAATATCTCCTTCAATTTCTCGATCAAAAACCCTAACTTTGCATCCTTAATTTTTGAGGATACTTGATTGATGTATAGGGAATTTAAACAATTAGAACTAGCTAAAATAGGAAAAGAGATACTTGATTTTTGGAAGTCGGAAAACATCTTTGAGAAAAGCATTTCCAGTCGCCCAAAATCAAATCCATTCACTTTCTATGAAGGCCCGCCTTCTGCCAATGGCATGCCCGGTATTCATCATGTGATGGGACGTACTATTAAAGATATTTTTTGCAGGTACAAAACCCTAAAAGGCTTCCAGGTAAAACGTAAAGGTGGCTGGGATACACATGGACTTCCCATAGAACTTGCAGTTGAAAAAAAACTAGGCATTACAAAAGAAGATATCGGAAAGAAAATCTCTGTTGAGGAGTATAATACTGCCTGCAGGGAAGAGGTAATGAAATATACCGATGTATGGAATGACCTTACTGAGAAAATGGGTTATTGGGTTGATCTTGAGAAACCATACATTACTTATGAAAACGATTACATTGAATCGCTTTGGTGGATTTTAAAGTCTTTCTACAAAAAAGGGTTGTTGTACAAAGGTTATACTGTGCAGCCTTATTCGCCAGCTGCTGGTACCGGATTGAGTTCTCATGAACTAAATCAGCCCGGAACATATAAAATGCTTAAAGATACCTCAATTACCGCCCAGTTCTTCATCCTACAAGGTCAGGAGCATCCGTTGTCAAATGTTCTTTTCGCCAATGAGCAGGAAGAAACCGCAATTATAGCATGGACTACAACACCATGGACACTGCCATCAAATGGCGCCTTGGCTGTTGGTGAGAAGATCCAGTATGTGAAAGTTAAAACGTTTAATCAATATACCTATTTACCGATTAGTGTGGTGTTAGCCAAAGACTTGGTAAGCAAGCACTTTAAAGCCGAAGCTAAAGAACTTTCATTTGAAGGTTACCAAGGCGGCGATAAATTGATACCGTGGAGCATTACAGCTGAATTTGCAGGAAAAGATTTGGTAGGCTTGCGCTATCATCAATTGTTACCTTATGTGACCAATGCCGATTTAGAAGAAAATGCTTTCAAGGTAATTCCAGCAGATTATGTGACCACAGAAGATGGTACTGGTATCGTACACATTGCTTCTGTTTTTGGGGCAGACGATTTTAGGGTGGCTAAAGAAAGTGGAATACCCGCAGTAATGATCAAAGATGAGCAGGGAAATGAACTTCCATTGGTCAATAAACAAGGAAAGTTTGTAGATGAGGTAACCGACTTTGCTGGAAAATACGTTAAAGAAGAATATTATAGTGATGAAATACGGAAAGGTGACGATTTTAAGCCAACAGACGTACTTATTGCCATCAAATTAAAGGAAGATAATAAAGCTTTCGACGTTAAAAAATATGAACACAGTTATCCGCATTGCTGGAGAACTGATAAGCCAATTTTATATTATCCATTGGACAGCTGGTTTATTAAAACTACTGCCGTAAAGGAAAAGCTGGTTGCCTTAAATAAAACGATTAACTGGAAACCAGAATCAACTGGAACCGGAAGATTTGGCAACTGGCTTGAAAATCTGGTTGATTGGAACCTTTCGCGTTCCAGGTATTGGGGTACACCCCTACCGATATGGCGCACTACAGATGGCTTGGAAGAAAAATGTATTGGTTCTATATCAGAACTGAATACTGAAATCTCAAAGTCAATTGAAGCTGGTTTTATGCAGGCTGGTTTTGAACTGAAAGACATGCACCGCCCTTATGTAGACGATGTAATATTGGTTTCAGATAAAGGCGAAAAAATGATCAGGGAACTTGACCTGATAGATGTCTGGTTTGATAGCGGTGCAATGCCTTATGCTCAATGGCATTTCCCTTTTGAAAACAAAGATGAATTTGAGCATTCATACCCGGCAGATTTTATCGCCGAAGGTGTAGATCAAACCCGCGGATGGTTCTTTACCCTTCATGCCATCGCCGTGATGCTTAGTGAGAGCAGCGAAGAAATTAGCGCGATAAATGAGCGAGTGGGCAATGGCGGAGTGGCATTTAAAAATGTAGTATCAAATGGCCTCGTTCTTGACAAGAATGGAAACAAAATGTCCAAGCGCTTAGGCAATGGTGTAGACCCATTTTCCACGATAGAGACTTATAGTGCAGATGCCACACGCTGGTATATGATCAGCAATGCATCACCATGGGATAACCTAAAGTTTAACATGGAAGGTCTTGATGAAGTGAGACGTAAGTTTTTTGGAACGCTATATAACACTTATGCATTCTTTGCTCTTTATGCCAACATAGATAAATTCTCTATAGATGAGCGTAACCTTACACCTGTTTCAGAAAGAACGGAACTGGACAGGTGGATTTTATCGCTATTACAAACTCTAATTGCTGAAGTTGACGAAAGCTATAATTCTTATGAGCCTACAAAGGCTGCTAGGGCCATCCAAACATTTGTAGATGAACATTTAAGCAATTGGTATATCCGACTATCGCGTCGTAGATTCTGGAAAGGCGAGATGACAGCTGATAAAAAAGCAGCTTACGAGACGCTATACAACTGTCTGATGAGCATCGCTCAATTAATGTCGCCCATAGCTCCATTTTTTGCAGATTGGCTATTCCTGAACCTTACCGAAGGTGATATTAATAAGGGACAATCTGTTCACTTAACTAGTTTAAAGGAAGCAGACAATACCCTTATTGATATTGAACTAAACGAGAGGATGCACCTGGCGCAGGACATTTCGTCGATGGTTTTGTCGCTACGAAAAAAAACAAGCATCAATGTTCGCCAGCCACTGGCTAAGATATTAATACCAGTGTTGGACAACAAGTTTGCGGAGAGGGTTGAACTGGTAAAAGACCTGATATTGTCTGAAACCAATATTAAGTCCATTGAGTATATTACAGACACCGCAGGCTTTATTACAAAAAAAATCAAACCTAATTTTAAAGCGCTTGGCCCCAAAGTTGGAAAAGATATGAAAACAGTTGCTGCGGTAATTAATGAATTATCACAGGAACAACTGAACCAATTTGAAGCTGTAGGTTATTATAGCATTCCGGAAACTGAATACATAATTGACTTGAGTGATGTTGAGATTACAGCAGAAGATATTCCCGGCTGGCAGGTAACCAATATGGGAAAACTTACTGTTGCCCTTGACGTGACGATTACAAAGGAATTGAAACAGGAAGGTCTGTCGAGAGATCTGATCAACAGGATTCAAAACCTCCGAAAAGAACTAAACTTTGAAGTGACGGACAGGATTACTGTTGGTTTACAAAAGCATAACTTAATTACTGAAGCAGTAGCACAAAATAAAGCCTACATTTGCTCCGAAATTTTAGCAGACAAGATAGAATTAGAAGACATCATAGATAAAGGAAACAAAATAGTAATCGATAATGTTGAACTACTGATTTCGATTTTAAAACAATAACTAACATGGAAAAATCTACAAAAACAAGGTATTCTGACAGTGAATTACAAGAATTCAAAGAGCTGATCCAAGGAAAATTACGTATGGCTAGAGAAGAGTTTCTTAATTTAACGAACTCCCTAAGCAGCCCAAATTCTAATGGTACAGAAGATACCTCAGGCACATACAAAACACTTGAGGATGGTTCTGCTACATTGGAAAAAGAACAGCTAAACCAATTGGCTGCGCGTCAGAAAAAGTTTATTGAAAGTTTGGAAGCTGCTCTGGTTCGCATAGAAAATAAAACCTATGGCATCTGCAGGGAAACCGGCAAACTAATTCAGAAAGAACGTTTACGTGCTGTACCACATGCTACTTTAAGTATGGAAGCAAAGCTGAAGCAGTCATAATGAAGGGATACACTAAACCTTTATTGATTATATTTTTAGTATTGTTGGCAGATCAGGTTTTAAAGACCTGGATTAAAACCCATATGTACATTGGACAGGAGTTTAAGATTATTGGCCACTGGTTTATTATCCATTTTACGGAAAACAACGGCATGGCCTTCGGACTCGAATTCGGTGGTGAATTTGGCAAACTAGCATTATCGCTGTTTAGAATAATTGCTGTTGCTGGAATTGGTTATGGTTTACATTACCTAATCCAAAAAAAGTATCATCGTGGATTGATATTGAATGTAGCACTGATCTTTGCAGGTGCACTTGGTAACATCATAGACTCTGTAGTTTACGGAAAGATATACGGATATGCAGAATTGTTTCATGGCAGAGTTGTAGATATGTTCTATTTTCCAATTTTGGAGGGGCATTTCCCTGTTTGGTTACCGATATGGGGTGGAGAAGATTTTGTGTTTTTCAGACCGGTATTCAATATAGCCGATGCTGCAATATCTATTGGGGTAATTATTATTTTAATCTTCCAGAAGTCGTATTTTAAGGAGGATGTTAAAGAAGAAATCGGCCCTAACAATGAGGTAGTTGAAGAATAATTGGAAATAATATCAAATCTTTTTGTGGAATTGGTATGATAATTACATCTACCTATCAAACACAAATGAAAATTTAAATATTATGAAAAAGTTATTAATTTTTGCCTTCGTTGCTTTAATAAGTGTAAGTGCGGTAGCTCAACAAGTAGATCTTAGAAAAAAAATAAGTGTAAGTGGTACATCCGAAATGGAAGTTACCCCCGATATTATTTACTTAAGCATTTCATTAAAAGAATACCTTAAAGACAATAACAGCAAAAAGAAAGTAGACATAACTACGCTTGAAAATCAATTGTTTTCAGCTGTTCAAAAGGCTGGATTAGATAAAGAAAATCTAACGATCAACAACCTTTCAAGTTATAACTATGCTACCGAAAAAAAGAAAAACCCAGATTTTCTTGCCAGCAAGCAGTATCGCCTAAAGGTTACTGAGTTGAACAAATGGAATGAAATTATAGGTGCAGTAGATGCTAAAGGCATTGCATATACCAATGTGGAAAGCTATGATTATTCAAAAATTGAAACATTGAAAAAAGAGCTTAAAATTAAAGCCCTACAGGCTGCCAAAGTTAAGGCCGCTTATCTGGTAGAAGCACTTGGCGACAAGCTTGGAAGCGTAATAGATATCCAGGAAGTTAATAATGAACAATATCCTCAACCTATGTATCGTACCAACGTAATGATGATGAAATCGGAAAGTTCTGATATGGCTGGAGCTCCCGCGCCAGAAATCGATTTCAAAAAGATTAAGTTAAGTTATATTATGAATACTGTTTTTGAGATCAAGTAATCTATATTGACTTAAACACTATACAGTTTTTTGATAAAACCTTTTGAAAGCCTATCAAATAATTTTGGTAGGCTTTTTGATTACATCATATTGTATCACTAAAACCAAAAATATTATGAAAAGATTAATTTACTCATTAGTGCTGATTTTCACATTAGCGATTAGCGCAAACACAGTATCTGCAGCAGAGAAAAAAGACAATGCAAAAACTGAGATGACTGCTGAGCAACAAATTCAGTTGAAAATGATCACCAGCCGCGTTGAAGAGATCAAAGCAATGGATAAATCTAATTTAACCAAAGCGGAGAGAAAAGATTTACGTAATGAGCTTAAAGAAATGAAGAAACAAGCACGTGCTATGGGCGGTGGTGTTTATCTTTCTGTAGGTGCTATCATTATCATTATATTGTTATTGATCCTTATCTTATAATAAAAGATCTTCCATCACATTTAAATAAAAAAGAGGCTGTCTCAAAAAGGCAGTCTCTTTTTTATTTAAATGTATTAGCTGATGTAATCGAACCCTGTATAGTGTACCAGTGCTTCAGGAATCTTGATCCCTTTCTCTGTTTGATTGTTTTCAAGTATAGAAGCAACTATTCTAGGCAAAGCCAAAGCGCTGCCATTCAATGTATGCGCTAACTGAGTTTTACCTGTAGAACCTTTAAATCTCAGCTTAAGTCTGTTACTTTGATAGGTTTCGAAATTTGAAACTGAAGATACCTCAAGCCAGCGTTGTTGTGCCGCACTCCAAACTTCCATATCATAAGTCATGGCCGATGTAAAACCCAGATCTCCACCGCACAAACGCAAGACTCGATAATGAAGCCCAAGCTGTTGCAATAGCAATTGAACATAACTGCTCATTTCTTCCAACACTTCATAAGATTTGTCTGGATGCACGACTTGAACAACTTCCACTTTATCAAATTGATGAAGTCGGTTCAGCCCGCGCACATGGGCACCATAAGACCCCGCTTCTCTACGGAAGCATGGAGTATATGCAGTGTTCTTTATTGGAAGCTCCTCTTCTTTAAGAATCACATCCCTGTATAAATTAGTTACAGGAACTTCTGCTGTAGGGATAAGAAACAGGTTATCTACTCCCGCATGGTACATTTGTCCTTCCTTATCAGGAAGCTGACCTGTACCAAAACCTGATGCCTCATTTACCAAAAGTGGCACCTGCATTTCTTTATAGCCTTGCTCAGTTGCACGATCAAGAAAAAAATTAATTAGAGCCCGCTGCAACTTGGCTCCTTTTCCCTTATATACAGGAAAACCAGCACCGGTTATCTTAACACCCAGTTCAAAATCAATAATATCATATTTAGCAGCTAACTCCCAGTGTGGCAAAGCATTTTCAGATAAAACTGCAGGATCCCCATGCACTAGAACAGTTTCATTTTCTTCTGGTGTACATCCAGTTTTCACCAGATGATGAGGAAGGTTCGGAAGTTGAACAATCAGGCTATGCAATTTAACCTCTGCATCAGCTAGTTGATCAGACAATTTTTTATGCTGATCTTTATTTGTAGCCGTTTGCCCTTTCAATACCTCAGCCTCTTCCTTTTTACCGTTGCGCATCAAATCGCCTATTTGCTTGGCAGCAGAATTGGCAATAGCAGAAAGGTTATCCAGCGAAGTTTGAACTTGTCTGCGTTCTTCATCAGTATTGATAATCTCATCAACCAGTTCAGGTTGTTTGAAATTGCGTACGCTTAATCGTTCTAAAACTTTCTCTCTATTTTCGCGGATATAACTAACTTGCAGCATTATTTGATATTTTGAACAAAGATAATAAGAGTTACGTGTTATTAGGCAAACTATTTCTTGTTCCAACCCCAATTGGAAACCTCGAAGACATGACCTTTCGTGCCATAAGGATTCTTAAAGAAGCTGATATTATTCTTGCTGAAGATACAAGAACAAGTGCGCCAATGCTTAAGCATTTTGGTATAGACAAGAAAGCATATTCACATCACCAGCACAACGAACATCAGGCAACTTCTGAAATTGTAAGGTTTTTAAAAGAAGGAAAAAATGTTGCTTTGATATCTGACGCAGGCACGCCGGCTATTTCAGATCCTGGCTTTTTCCTGGTTAGAGAAGTTATAAAAAATGACATCCAAGTAGAGTGCCTTCCCGGGGCAACAGCATTCGTTCCAGCACTTGTCAATTCAGGTTTACCGTCTGATTCATTTGTATTTGAAGGGTTTCTTCCAGTGAAAAAGGGAAGGCAAACTAGATTCAAAAAGCTAGCAGAGGAAGACAGAACTATTGTTCTTTATGAAAGTCCGCACCGTTTATTGAAAACATTAGAAGAATTTGCTCAATATCTTGGCGAAGACCGCCAGGCGTCAGTAAGTAGGGAGCTGACCAAGTTATATGAAGAAACTGTTAGGGGAACGCTGTTAGAAATTAAATCACATTACGAAAACAATATATTAAAGGGAGAATTCGTAATTTGTATAGCAGGAGCCGAATCAAAAAAACAAAAACAAAAAAATGATACTGATAGATAGATTTTTAAGCGATGAGCAAGACCCTAAAGCAGTTGAAAGGGTACTGAGTAAGTTGAACGATATGTTGACCAGCGATGAGGAACTTATTTATATGGCCGTGCAAAAGAAACCAGCGGTTAATCTTTTGCCAGATTGTATTGCAGTAAGTAACAAACGTATTTTCTATTGTGAACCGGGTAATTTTGGAATCACAATGAATTTTAAAGATATCTCCTGGAAAAGCATTAAAGAAATCTCCTTTAAAGAGGAATTTTTTGGTTCTAAATTTATTTGCGTTCCTCAGCACGGGGAGAATATCATTACGGAATACATACCTAAAGTACAGGCCAGAAAACTTTATCAGGCTGCCTACGAGCAATTGGAAAATTTTAAAGAGCAATTGCGTCAAAGTGATTTGGAAGAAAAGCGCTACAGTCCGTCTCCGGTAACCGTTAACGCAGTTGCTGAAGAGCCTGCACTCGCAAAAGAGCCAGAAGTTATTGCTGCTCCTGAATTTGTTTCTCAGGAAGAACCGGAAGATGAAACAACTTTAAAACTTAGGAAATTGAAAACTTTGTATGATAAACAGCTAATCACTCAAGAAGAATATGAAGCTAAAAAAGCAAATATTCTCGATGCATTGTAATTATAAGCGAGCATAAATGAAAGCTAAACATCCGCTTTTACTGTCCTTATCCAGTGCCTTTATTATGTGGTTGGCTTGGCCTCCCATTCCTTTTACCACACCCCTATTACTTATTGGTTTGGTTCCCTTATTGATCGTAGTATCTTCCATACAGGCAGATAGTCGATTAAAAAAAGGAAAAAGGATATTTTTATTTTCCGGACTAACCTTCTTGATATGGAACACCGCATCTATTTATTGGGTTTATAATGCAATAAGCGCTATAAATGATCCTTTTACGTCTGCTTTGGTGTCAATTATTCCATATGGTTTAGGGGCATTATTGATGACATTTGCATTTTGGATGTACCATAGATTAAGCCGTATTACCAGTAAACCAATCGCATACACGGGCTTAGTAGCATTCTACATATCGATGGAATACTTACATCAAACATGGGATTTGTCATTTCCATGGATGACATTGGGTAACGGCCTTTCAGGAATGCATCAATTGGCACAATGGTATGAATATACCGGCGTTTACGGTGGTTCTGCCTGGATCCTGATTAGCAACATTCTTGCTTTTGAAGCTTATCAGAGATGGAAGCAATCGGGTTCCGCATTAAAGCCGGCAATTGTATGGCTGGCCTGGATAATTATTCCTGTGGCTTTTTCATTAATTACCTATTTCCAATATACCGAAAAAGTAGTCCCGGTAAACGTAGTGGCCGTTCAGCCTAATATTAATCCTTACGAAAAATTCGGAAGCATGCCCAGTATGGATCAACTTTCCATTCTTACTAAGCTTTCTGATTCTGCTGGTCAGTCAAACACTGAGTATTTCATCTGGCCGGAAACTGCTATCCCACAAGCAATAGTTGAAGACCGTATCAGAAGCAGCGCAGAGTTTATCACTGCACAATCCTTTTTAAATAAATATAAGAATGGCACCATCATTACCGGAATTGAGAGCGTAAAGCTGTACAACGACAAAGAAACAGTATCAGCAAAAATGAATCCAAATGGTGGTTTTCTGGACAACTATAATGCGGCGATGCAGATAGAAAATTCGGCAAACGTACAATTTTACCACAAGTCCAAATTGGTTCCTGGGGTAGAAAAGATGCCGTATCCAAATGTGCTTTCCGTACTCGGGCCAATTTTTGAAGGTTTCGGAGGAACTATGGGGGGTTGGGGATGGCAAGAGAAACCCGCCGTATTTTATGCTTACAGTGGCATTGGCGTTGTTCCGGTAATCTGTTATGAGTCTTTATGGGGTAGTTGGATCGCAGATGCTGTCAAAAATAACGCCCAATTTATTGCAGTAATTACCAACGATGCCTGGTGGGGCAATACATCAGGTAAGGATCAGCATTTGCTTTACGCAAAATTGCGAGCGATAGAGACCCGCCGTTACATAGTGAGGTCGGCTAACACAGGCATATCTGCTTTTATTAACCAAAAAGGTGATATTATACAGCAAAGTAAATGGTGGACAAGGACTGCGCTAAAAGCCACCATAAATATGAATGATGAGCTGACCTTTTACGTACATAATGGCGACATCATCGCTGTCATTTCTTACGTTATAGCTGCGTTGCTAGCTTTATTTGTTTCCTTTCAGAAAATCAAATACTTGTTTAAGAAAGGTACTTCCCTACGATAGGCATTCTTCTTCCCATCCCAAATGCCTTAGAAGAAACCCTAAGTATGGGAGGAGTTTGATAACGTTTGAATTCAGCGTTATTAACCATTTTTACGACTCTTTTTATCAAAGCTTCATCAAATCCCTGCGCAATTATTGCTTTGGAGCTTTGCTTAAGTTCTATGTATTGAAAAAGAATTTTATCAAGCACATCGTATTCTGGGAGGGAATCTGAATCTTTTTGATCAGGTCTTAATTCAGCGGATGGAGGCTTAATAATAGAATTCTCAGGAATCATTACGCCATCTTTATTGATAAATCTGGCCAGCTCAAAAACCTGAGTTTTATACACATCTCCAATCACTCCAATTGCGCCGCACATATCGCCATAAAGTGTACCGTATCCAACGGCGCATTCACTTTTATTAGAAGTATTTAATAAAATGTAGCCGAACTTGTTGGACATTGCCATCAGGATCAGCCCGCGGCATCGGGCTTGAATATTTTCTTCTGCAAGATTAGGAGGAAGATCTTTAAATGCCTGCTCAAGAACCCTGTCAAAGGTATCTGCAGCCTCTTTTATTGGTATAATTTCATGCATGCAGCCAAAGTTCTTCACAAGATCCAATGCATCTTGAATAGAATGATCTGAAGAATATTTTGAGGGCATTAAGACTGCCATAACATTTTCCGCACCGAGTGCCCTACAGGCTAAAGCGCAAACTATTGCAGAGTCAATACCACCCGAAAGGCCAAGTACTGCTTTTGTGAAACCCGATTTCTCAAAATAATCCTTGATTCCCAAAATCAATGCTCCGTAAATCTGTTCTATATCAGATAATGGTTTATGATCAATTGGCGTATGGCCAAGGATGTCTCCGTCCATCACTTCATAGATGCGCATATCCTCCTCAAAGTATTTCATCTCATTAAGCAAATTACCTGCGCGATCAAATGTAAGCGATCCACCATCAAAAACTATCTCAGTTTGCGCACCTACCTGATTTACATATAGCAATGGCAGGTTATATTTCTTGGCATTATCAGACAGTACAACCATGCGCTCATCATCATGAGAATAGGAGAATGGTGAAGCTGCTATATTGATCATCAAATCTGGCTGTTGCAGAGTTAGTTGATCCATCGGATTTGATACATAAAGTGGGTTATCATTGATATTCCATAAATCCTCGCAAATGGTCAACGCTATCTTTTTGCCTTTAAAATCGATGCAATCAAATTGTATACCTGGCTCAAAATAACGGTATTCATCAAAAACATCATACGTGGGCAATAGTGCTTTTTTAACGGTGGCTTTGATCTCGCCATCTTCTATAAAGTAAGCGGCATTATATAGATCCTTCCCTGCCACCTTTGCATTTTTTATCGGGAGTCCCATAATACAGGCAATATCTATACAATGTTCAGCAATCTCCAGCGCCGAACTTTGACATAGTTCTATAAATTCATCAAATTCCAGAAAATCACGGGCCGGATAGCCACATACTGCAAGCTCAGCAAATACCACCAAGTCTGCACCACGGTTCTTCGCAAGTTTAATATGATCAATAATCTTATTCGTATTGGCTTCAAAATTTCCAATGTGGTAGTTGAGCTGTGCAAGGGCTATTTTCATCTGATACTGCTAAATCTAACTAGAAAAACACACCAAAGTTTATCCCAATATAGTGATTTTTAACTGTGGTACTTTTGTCGCTGGTAATGTCTGTGAAGCCATTGTTAAAAGTAAGTCCGGCAGTAATGCTGGAGTTTGCAGACACATCGAATTCTGCACCAGCACCTATAATTAAACCAGCGCGATAAAATTTGATATCATCTGATATTTTTACGTCTTTCGAAATGCTTTTACTAGCTACCTCTGTGTCTTGCTTTGCACCGATATTGACACCGTTAGATAAACCGAACTGTCCGTAATAACGTGTATTATTAATTTTAACTGTTTTCAGCTTTAAAGCTAGCGGAATTTCTACATATTGCAATTTGTACTTTAATCCGTATTCCATTTGAGAGGGCGTGCCGCCGTTACCCGTCGTAGTAAGTACCTCTTTACTTTTTCCGTTTATGGTAGTTATAGTAATGCCGGTCGCAAAACTGTAATTTTGTGTAAAATTAAAATCGGCCATCAGCCCATACGAGAACCCTAAAGCTACTCCATCACTTTTACCAATCTCCGGTTTAACCCAACCAATGGTTGGATGAGCTGTTAATTCCAGTCTAAAACCATAATATGACGAAGAAGAATCTTGTGCAAATACACCCTCTGCAAAAAACAAAAGCAATAAACCAATAAATGTTCTTTTCATAATTATATTTGTTCTTAATGTTGTACCAGCTAACATTCCGCCAAAGCTATCTATTTTTTCTATTAAAAGCTATTAAGCCGTTTAATGCATTCGTTATGGTTACTGCAGTAGGCCTGCTCATATTAAACTCGTGCAAACAGCAAACCAAACCCGATGTAAGTAGCATTCCTCTCAAAATTTCGATAAAGAGATTTGACAAAGACCTCTTTGAAAGAAAAGGAAAAGATCTTGAAAAAACCAATGCTTTCCTTAATGATAAATACGGTGCTTTTTATAGCGACTATGTGAATCGAATGGTGGGAGACGGCAATTACAGCGGCACCCAAATCCTATCAACACTGTACAAAGATCAGGCTTATACCGATTTAAATAATGAGGTCGAGGGCACCTTTAACAAAACAGCTGATATGGAAGCAGCATTATCTGAGACTTTCAAATACATCAAATTCTATTATCCTAAAAGCAAAACACCTCAAATTATCTCTTTTGTATCGGGCTTTGCGGTACAGACCCCAATTGGCGAAGACTATATTGGTATTGGGCTGGACATGTTTATAGGGCGTAACAGCAAGTTTTACAAAAGTATAGTTCAGAGCGTCCCGTTATATATTTCTCGCCGGTTCTCTCCTGAATATGTGGTGCCGAGGGTAACTGAAACATTCGCTAGAGAAGAGCTTTTTCAGGAGGCTGATTCGGATAGGACACTCATTTCTAAAATGATCCACAACGGAAAGATCCTCTACTTTATGGATCAGGTATTGAACGATAACGTAAAGGATACTATAAAAATTGGCTATACAACTAAGCAATTGGAATGGTGCAATACATATCAGGTAGATATATGGGGGTTTTTTCTGGAAAACAATCTTTTATTTGAAACCGACTATCAAAAAATTCAGGTATATCTTAGCGAGGGGCCTTTTACACCCGGACTTGGTAATAAGAATGAATCTGCTCCTAAACTTGGCGTATGGATTGGCTGGCAAATTGTTAGAAAGTATATGCAGCAAAATACAGGCGTAACGCTACAAGAATTGATGGCAGAAAAGGATACGCAGAAAATACTGACGCTTTCTAAATATAAACCTAAATAGTGTTTATGAAAGTAGGAATCGTTTTATCTGGAGGTGGTATCAGGGGTATTGCCCACTTGGGTGTTTTAAAAGCATTTATTAATGCTGGTATTAAATTCAGTCACATTAGCGGCACAAGTGCCGGTGCTATAGCTGGTGCATTTTATGCTGCAGGAATTGATCCAGAAGAAGGGCTTAATATTTTCATCAAAACAAGATTATTGAGGTTTATCAGACCAGCAGTAGGTTCACTAGGCTTAATTAACATTGAACACACTTCTGACTTGCTTAAAGAATACTTTCCTGAAGACCGAATTGAAAGCTTGAAGATCCCACTTACCATCGCTGCTACCAATTTCAGTGAAGGCAGACTAGTTTATTTTAATAGGGGCCCACTCATAAGAACCATTCAGGCATCCAGTTGCATTCCAGGAATTTTCAAACCCATTATGATCAACGAACAAATGTATGTTGATGGGGGCATTCTGAACAATTTTCCAGTTGAGCCCCTAATGGCCGATTGCGATTTTATTATAGGCTCGTCATGCAACCACCTGAAGTCGGTAGACAAGATTACCAATATCACTTCTTTGATGACGCGTGCCAGCATCATGTCTATTAACAAAGACATGGAGCAAAAAGCAATGCTATGCAACGTGTTAATTGAACCAAAAGGAATGGGGGAGATCAATACTTTCGACATGAAAAAGGCTGAAACAATTTACTGGCTTGCTTACGAGGAAACACTAAAGACCATAAAGACCAATGAAAGCCTTAAAGAGCTGATAAAAAAGCCACCTAAGAGGTTAAACTAATAGCTATAGAGCAACAAGTCGCTCACCTAACAATACTGGAATTGCATTGCAGATATTTAACTGCAAACAAAACTTAACATCTTCTTCTATATTTAGTGCTGCTAATCTGTGACTATGTGATGATTTATGAAGATAAGCCCTCAAATCATCCTTCGCTAGCTGATAAATATCTTCAGCAGCAACACTGGAATCATCAAAATGCGTAAAATCATTACGTATTTTTGAAACAACAGCTCCAGCGAACAAGGTATCTTCTAGATTAAAATTATCTTTCCAACCCGCGCAAAGTAGCAGCACATTTTTGTGTTGTGCCGTTAACCAATCGCATAAAGAATCGAGATTTAAAAAAGAACCTAAAACCACCTGATAAGCTCTGGAGTTAGCAAGATGCATAGCCTTAGTGCCATTGGTAGTTGTAAGCACTACGGTTTTACCCCCTACTTTCTCATTAGTATATGAGAACGGTGAATTACCGAAGTCGTACCCCTCAACCACTTCCCCATTACGCTCAGCAGCGAGAAGATAACCCTGTTCAGCGTACATTAAGCAGTCTTCTACCTGAGCAACTGGGATAATTGCATTTGCGCCATTATTGATGCCATAAACAATAGAAGAGGTTGCTCTTAAGATATCTATTACTACAACAATACTGTCTTCAATTGCGTATAGATCAAGTAAAGCAGGTGTCAAACAAACCTCCAGTCGTTTTTCCATTATGTGCCCGGATAAATTATTTATAAAAAGGGAATTTGACTACTTTTGCTTTGATCTTAGCGTTACGAATGTTAACGTAAATTTCTGTTCCTTCTATATCCTTACCTTTATTTACATAACCCATTCCGATGGCTTTTTGCAACGAAGGGGCTTGTGTTCCGGAGGTAACGTTTCCAATTACACTACCATCTGCATCAACTATCTCGTAATCATGACGGGGAATACCTCTATCAATCATCTCAAATCCAATCAATTTACGTTTTACACCCGCTTCCTTTTGAGCAAGGAGTGCATCAGAATTAGTAAATTTCTTGGTGAATTTAGTGACCCATCCAAGACCTGCTTCAATTGGGGAAGTCGCATCATCTATATCATTTCCATAAAGGCAAAAACCCATTTCTAGACGCAATGTATCACGCGCACCTAAACCGATTGGTTTAATACCCAGACTAGCACCTGCTTCAAAAATAGCATCCCATATTTTATCTGCGTATGAATTTTCAAAATAAATCTCAAAACCTCCTGCGCCTGTATAGCCTGTTGCAGAAATCACAACATTCTCTACCCCTGCAAATGTTCCTTTTAAAAAAGTGTAATACTCCATTGATGCTAAATCTACTTCTGTAAGGCTTTGTAATGCCTCAGCAGCTTTTGGCCCTTGTATAGCGAGTAGCGAAGTCTGATCAGATATATTGTGCATCTCTACCCCCTTATCATTGTATTTTTGAATCCAGTTCCAGTCCTTTTCAATATTTGATGCATTTACCACCAACATGTAGGTTTTTTCATCAATTTTATAAACCAGTAAATCATCTACTATACCACCATCTTCATTCGGCAAACAAGAGTACTGAACTTTTCCGTCATAAAGTTTCGATGCGTCGTTACTCGTTACCCGCTGAATCAGATCCAGTGCATTATCTCCTTTTAAAATGAACTCGCCCATGTGACTCACGTCAAACACACCCACACCGGTTCTAACCGTTATGTGCTCGGAATTTATACCTTGGTACTGTACTGGCATATTGTACCCAGCAAATGGCACCATTTTAGCCCCTAATGAAATATGTTTATTTGTTAATGCGGTATTGTTCATCTCATATATTTGTAAAACTGACGCAAAATTAATTAAAATTTAGGCAGTAACCACCTTTTGGTATATATTCAGAATTCTTTTGGATATACTGGAGATATCATGATCTCTTTCCACTGTTCTTCTTGCTGATTCTCCAATTTCCCGCCGTTTATCAGGATTTGTAATGCATTGTAGGATAGATCTGTAAAATTCGTCTGCTGTATTAGCTATTAATATGTCTTTTCCAGGGTTACACCTGATGCCCTCTGCTGCCATACTCGTCGCGATAATACATTTTTTCATTGCCATACCCTCAACGATCTTCACTCGCATGCCACTTCCTGAAAGTAGTGGCACAATCATGATATCTTTTGAGTTGATAAATTCTATAGCGTCAAATATCTCACCCTCCACTACAAGGTTTTCAGAATCATAGTCGAAGAATTCCTTTTGCATATTCTTGCCAGCAATATAAAATCTAAGCTCACTATTTAATGTTTCTATATCCGGCCAGATTTCATCTAGAAACCATTCTAATCCTTCTCTATTGGGACGCCAGTCCATAGCACCCAAGTGAAAAAGTGTTGGAAAAGTATTGGCTGTAGCACTTGTCACATATTTTTCAAAATCAAGCGCCACGGGAAAAACTTCTATAGCTATTTCACACCCAAACCGTAGGATACTTTGCCG
The DNA here is from genome assembly GCA_025351765.1 of Pedobacter sp. Classification (GTDB taxonomy): domain Bacteria; phylum Bacteroidota; class Bacteroidia; order Sphingobacteriales; family Sphingobacteriaceae; genus Pedobacter. Next base: position 62,328 of record JANXVH010000110.1, on the reverse strand, counting down.
ATCCTGCTCGCTGATGGCAAAAATTTGATGAAATCGGTTAATTTGTTCTGTTTCATATACCTTGAGCCGCCTGGCTAAAAACTGCAGATATTTTCTCCTTGGGGTAAACTTTTCTATAAGTGCAATACGCTCCCATATATCAAACTCAATATTATGTGCCCTATAAATGATTTTAGCTTTGCTATTTGCCTTAACCACATCTAGGTATGGAACAACAAACAAACCCTCAAACTGAACAATATCGTATTCATTTTCCTTTAACATATCCTCAAGCAGGCGCTCCGCCTCATCATCGTAATACCGAGAAACGTTGTAGGATTGACTAGAGAATATATTAATCAGAGCTCCCCACACATTCACCTCAGTGTCCAGACTGAAAGAGTGAAACTTAATATTATCAAATACCGGATCGTAGATATCATCCACATCTATTTTACTTTTGTAAGGATTGAGACTGAATAAGGAAACCTCTAAACCCAAACTCAGCAACCCCTTAATGGTATTATATACCACTATCGGATATCCGCTGTCGGGCGGAAAGGGAACTTGGCTTGTTAATAGAAGTAGTCTCAAAGTATGTGAAAATACTAATTATCCTTCATTTTCTAAAATAGCTTCAGTTGTGGATCAGTTATGCTAAAAGTTTTACGGTGGTATGGCGACAAGCCGTGGGTAATTACCGCGGTTCTATGAACTATGGTTGGATAGCCCTTATTTTGATGCCACTGATAATGAGGATAGCTTATAGAAATTCGTTCCATAAACTCATCTCTGTGAGTTTTTGCCAAAATTGATGCTGCCGCGATATTCATGTATTTACCATCTCCTTTGATAATACAGGTATGGGGAATATGTGGATAGGCATTAAACCTATTACCATCAATGCTCAGGTGCCCGGGTCTCACAATCAGCTTTTCTACTGCACGGTGCATAGCGAGAAAAGAAGCCTTTAATATATTTATCTGATCAATTTCAATATTGTCTACTTCAGCAACTGCCCAGGAAATTGCTTCTTTTTCTATTATCAAACGTAATTCACAGCGTTGTCTATGGCTTAATTTTTTGGAATCATTCAATTCCCCAGCTATAAAATCGCGAGGAAGAATTACAGCAGCGGCAAAAACAGGTCCAGCTAAGCAGCCTCTTCCCGCTTCATCACACCCTGCGTCAAGCAGTTCTTCATGATAACAATTCAATAACATATTACAAAATTAAAGATATAAATGCTTTTTAAAGGGAAACATTTTGAGATTTTACATCAAAAGCATCTCTTAAACCGATCGCTAAAAGATTAAACGCATAAACAGTTAACATAATTGCCAACCCTGGCAAAATGGCCAGATAAGCAGCATCCATAATGATGTAACCATAATGTTCCTTTATCATCGTTCCCCAGCTTGGCATAGGTGGTTGAGCTCCAAAACCTAAAAAACTTAGGCCAGTTTCCAATAAAATTGCCGCGGCAAAATTAGCTGATGCCATAACCAATATCGGCCCTGCTATATTTGGTAAAATATGCCTGCTTATAATTCTGGTTATAGAAAAGCCTAATGCTTTTGAGGCCTCAGCAAATTCTACTTCTTTTAATGCCATTACCTGCCCCCTCACAACTCTTGCCACGTCTACCCATGTAGATAACCCAACTGCAATAAATATTTGCCAGAATCCCTTGCCAAGTGCAAAGGAAATTGCGATAACGAGAAGTAAGGAAGGGAGCGACCATATCACGTTCATGAGCCAACTAATTGCAGCGTCTGTCTTACCTCCAATGTAACCTGCTATTGCACCCAAACTTACACCGATAAACAATGATATCAATACTGACATTAACCCTACAGACAAGGATACACGTGTTCCAATAAGCAACCTGCTTAGCAAATCTCTCCCATAAATATCGGTACCAAGCCAATATTTTTTCTCGTATTCATAAGCACCAGAAACTAAGGAATAAGCCTTCTCTTCGGCAATTTCGTCATCCCCAATGTATTCACGAGCATATATATGACTACCTGACTTCCTTATTGAAGTAACAGGTATGCTTTTGAAATTCAATTCCTGTCCATAAAGCATTTTCTCCAAGACATTTACTTTCTTAATCCGATCATTCCTGCTGATAATCAGAAATCTAAAGCTTCTTCCGGGTTTCCTATTAGTTAACGACAGATGCATCTCATTTGCCTGCGGACTTTGATCTGGTGTTATCAGGTAGCCTAGCAAGCAAACTAAAATTAGCATCAATATGAAGACCAGGCCACCAACTGCAAGCTTATTCTTTAGAAATCTTTTCCATACCTGCTTCGAAGGGCTATCGCTATTTTTCACTACCGTACCATCCTATCTTTCCAATTGTATTTTCCTGAATTCCCAGCAATTCCAATGTAAACGATGTAAAGTATATGCATCAGGTTTAAAATAGGCAAAAGTATCAGCAACTCCTGGCGCTTTGCAAATTTCGTAAGTCCGGTTAAAAACAATAATTCTGCAATAATTTTTATTAGAAGTTGATAGAATGCTACTTTTAGTATCGTTAAAAAAAATATACCTGCAAATAAATTGAGTATGATGCTTAGATTAAAAACCCAGACAACCACGCCCAAAACAATGATTGATTTATTTTTGTACCGTGTACTTTTAGACGCCCAGCGTTTACGTTGCTGAATAAACTCTCTAAGATTCGGCTTTGCGTGGGTATAAACTATAGCCTCTTCATTCTTCAAAAAGCCTATGTTATTGTCATACTTCGCTGCCATTTTATGCAGTAGTAACTCATCATCACCAGATGCAAGATCATCTATACCTGTAAATCCGCCAACCTCATAAAAGGCTTTCTTTTCATAAGCCAAATTCGCCCCATTGCAGGTTGAAGGTCTTCTATTACCGATAGTTGACGCTCCTAACCCAATTAAATATAAAAACTCAAGAGCCTGTGCTCGTTCAAAAAAACTATTCTCCTGAAAGTATGCTACTGGTGAAGAGATCATCTTATAATCCTTTTCTTCATAATAAGCTACAATGGTCGACAACCACTTAGGCCCCATCCGGCAGTCTGCATCTGTGGTAATAATTAAGTCCCCTTTACAGTCTGCAATTGCAGTTTGAATTGCTTTCTTCTTGTAGGAATTTAAAGCTTTTAATTCATTCAGCATAATTAATCGCACACCTTTGGCAGAATAGGACCTTACAATATCACCGGTTGTATCGGTAGAGTGGTCGTCAATAATAATGATCTCCGTTAACCCCCTTTCGTAATTTTGGGTAAGCAAATCATCTATCGTTTTTCTAATGTTACTTTCCTCATTTCGCGCCGCAACAATAATGGACACCTTGGTATCGCCAGAGGTTGATATCGGAGGAATAAAGCCTTTAAGTCTGCTCCAGCCCAGGATAAAAGTACTAACAATCAAAACATATAAAAATGTCAACAAATACGATAAAAAGCTAATCGTTCCTAGTATTTCCAAAAAAGTTTAGTTTAATTACGAAATAAGAGCCTAATATAGCAGGAATTATAATATTAATCAGCCATATACTTGCCGTGCATGCAATAACTGCTACATCCTGATCAGTTACAGAGCTAAAAAAATAGGAGGCTGTAACACTTCGTACACCAATATCAAAGAGGTCAAGTGATGGAAGTGTTGATTGTACAAAAAACAAAATACTTACCATCATTAAAATATCAAAATAATGGATCTCAGGAATAAGCCAATAGAACAACACAAAATACTGGGTACTAAATACGGTATATCGGGCTAAGCAGAACAACAAGATCTTGAACAACTCCTTCTTTTGATAACGTGCTAGAATGCTATAGAATTTCTTGTATTTCCTTGTAAATTTCATGGAAAGTAGAATTCCATTTAGCCATTTGATATTAAAATAAAACGTGATAAAAAACAAGCAAAACATGACGGACAAGATTAAGAGCGCGTAGAAGAGCCGATAATCCAAATTTGAAAACCTGTATATAAAAAAACACAATGCTATTGCCCCAAATATGTTGGTTAGCACCATCTGACCGATATTGCCCACCGCCATTGCCACAACACCTATCACTCTTCTCTTAGGCGACAAGAAGAATACCCTTCCTCCATATTCTCCCAATCTGTTTGGCGTAAACACAGCCCAGGTAAGGCCGCAAAATACCGATTCAATAGCCCTCCAGGTTGTTATTTTCTCTACTCTTGAGATGAGCTTCTTCCATTTCAATGCTTCCAGACCCCAGTTTAAAAACATGAGAAAGAAAACAAAGCCCATCACCAGCAAAACCTCCACAAGAGGAATCTTACTCAAAATTTTCTCAAAAGATCTTAGATTTTGATTTGAACTGAGCTTGTCATAAATAAACCAGAACGCAAATAAAACCACCCCTGCTTTAATTACAATTGAAATGATCTTTTTGTATCTGGTTGTCACTTTCTTCCTTTTACTGTCTGCAAATATGCTTAATATTGTGCTATGTTGGCCGAAAAAAAAGAAAGGGTAATTATGGGTATTGATCCCGGTACGTCCATCATGGGATACGGGGTCATATTAGAGAAGGGTAGCAAGATTGAGCTGATCACGATGGGAATTGTAAGGATGGACCATCTTGACGATCACTTTTTAAAATTACAACGCATCTTTGAAAAAACAGTGACACTCTTAGAAGAATACAAGCCTGACGTACTTGCGTTAGAAGCTCCATTTTATGGTAAAAATATTCAAGTGATGCTCAAACTTGGTCGGGCGCAGGGTATTGCAATGGCCGCTGCATTATCTAGAAATATTCCCATTACAGAATACGCTCCGCGAAAAATTAAACAATCTATTACCGGAAATGGCAACACCAGCAAAGAGCAAGTCGCTGCTATGCTACAGCGACTCCTCAACTTTAAAGAAACTCCCGAATTTCTTGATGCCACAGATGGTCTTGCTGTCGCAGTTTGCCACTCCTTTCAACGAGTAAGCACTTCTGGAAAAGGTAAGTCATATTCTGGATGGGAGGCTTTTGCTAAAGACAACAAGAAGCGTCTTAAGCAATAACCTTTACAATCTGCCTTCTTCTTTTGAAATAGCAAAATCCTATGTAGGCAACAATCAGTAGAACGATGACTGCCCAAAGATTTAAAACTACAAGGAACAACTCTGTAAATATTTTCCATCCATTTGAAATAGCGAGTGAAGAACGTTTAAAGAAGCCAGGCCTGTAATCTTCCAAGTTATCGTTAATAACAGTTAAACGCCGAACAGCATTATCCTGATAAAAATTCAAAGTGATTTCGCTATACTTAACTTTGTCATCAATTAATAGGTTTTCTATTTTTTTATCGACATAATCGTCTTTAATCAACATTGAAGTTGCTACATTATTACTCCTTTTATTGGCACGTTTATTCAACTGCGCTATTGCTTCAACACTATTCTGATTTTTTAGCTGATTAGACATAAAAACAAAGCTTTTGTCTTCGAGTTTAAGCGATTGCCTATCGACAAATATCGCAAGCACTGCCGTCTTATTCGTAAAATCATCAAGCTTATTAGATGGAACCTTGGCAACCATAAACCCTTCCGTATGGTAGGACGTCAACTCAAGTAGAGAATCAGTAGATTGCTTCACCCTCTCAAATTTTTCAATCTTACTTTCTATTGTAAATTCAGTCATGCTCCCACCAATATTATTTAGCATCATGGTTAACTGCTGCTTCGCTTGTTGCACATTCTTAACCCTGAAACTCATGTCCGCAGTCTTAACAATTTTCGCTGAAAGCAATGTATCAATTTTACTTAAATTTGAAGAAGTAGAATCAGAGTTTTCTTCCAATGATTTATTTTCACTATTACAAGCAGAAATAGCTACCACTATTAAGCAATAAATTAAATATTTTTTCATAATATTAATTTTTGAAGAATTTACTATTAATACGAATTATACCAATAGGTAACCTGAAGTAACGAAATAAAAAATAAAATCCCCGTCAGATCTGATCTAACGGGGATTTTAAACCGCAGTTTAAATTAGAATTAAGCTGCCAGTATTTTGAATACACCTTTGCAAGCGACAAATGCACCAACAAAAAGAATTACCCAGGAAACGACAGACAATGCCATAGAATCAAAGGCAAAGCGAAGATAAACACCCACAATACTAATAAGAACACCAACAACAATCAACGTATAAATTGACGTCTCATTGGCTCTTTTCATACTTTCTTCTGTACTTTTATTTGATGTATTTTCCATGTCTTAATTATTTACATTCAAAAATAATATAATAATTCTATTCCTGTATAAGGAACTTTAATTTGTAATCATAATTAACCATTAAGAGCTGCGGCACCACTTACAATCTCCGTTAATTCTGTTGTAATTGCAGCCTGCCGCGCCTGGTTGTAAGATAATTTTAAAGCTTTCAACAAATCACCTGCATTCTCTGTAGCTTTATCCATAGAGGTCATACGCGCACCATGTTCTGAAGCATGAGAATCCAAAACTGCTTTATAAAGCTGAATTTTAATCGATTTCGGGATCAACTGCTCAACGATGCTTTCCTTAGAAGGCTCAAGAATAAAATCTATATGAGATGCTTTTACCTTTTCTTGCTCATCATTTTTAGGCAATGGTAACAGTTGCTCTGTGGTAAGAATTTGTACTGCTGCGTTCTTAAACTTGTTGTACACCAACTCCACTTTATCAAACTCACCTTTCTCAAAACCTGCCATAATTGCATCCGTGATCTTGGTTACGTTCTCAAAAGTCAATGCTGTATATACTTCGTTGTTGTTTCCAATAACTTTGTAATTGCGCTTTTCGTAAAAGTCCTGAGATTTTTTACCAATTGCCACAATGCTTACATGACCATTTGCATACTGCTCGCTGTATTTTTCGGCAATTAAATTATTCGCTGCTTTAATTACGTTCATGTTGAATGCACCTGCCAGTCCGCGGTTTGATGAAACCACAATGATCAGTACTTTATTAGGTACACGCTTCTGAATATATGGAGATGAAGAACCTTCTAAACTAGCAGAAAGATTTCCAAGGATCTCCTTAAGCTTTGTAGCATATGGGCGCAATTGTACAATAGCGTTTGTAGCACGTTTCAACTTGGCAGCCGACACCATTTTCATGGCTTTGGTAATCTGCTGCGTTGATTGTACAGAGGCTATACGAATTCTTACTTCTTTTAAATTTGCCATTACTTGTGTTTAATTAATATTTACCTGAAAGCTCTTTTGCAACAGTTTCCAATACACCTGTGATGGTATCATCGAACTTACCTGCTTTTAAAGCTTTCAATGTATCAGGATGACGAACTTCCAGTTGTTGTAAATATTCTATCTCAAATTCCCTTACTTTATTTACAGGAACAGAACGCATTAAATTTTTAGTGCCGATATAAATGATTGCAACTTGTTTCTCCACTGTCATTGGTGAGAACTGTCCTTGCTTAAGGATTTCCACGTTACGTGATCCTTTATCTAATACAGATTTTGTAGCCGCATCAAGGTCAGAACCAAATTTAGAGAAAGCTTCTAGCTCTCTATATTGGGCCTGATCAAGCTTCAATGTACCAGCAACCTTTTTCATTGATTTGATTTGCGCATTACCACCCACACGTGATACAGAAATACCTACGTTGATAGCCGGACGAATACCAGCGTTGAATAGATTGCTTTCCAGGAAGATCTGACCGTCAGTGATCGAAATCACGTTAGTCGGGATATATGCAGAAACGTCCCCTGCTTGAGTTTCAATAATTGGCAATGCAGTTAATGAACCTCCCCCTTTAACAATTCCCTTTAATGATTCAGGTAGATCGTTCATTGCCTGAGCAATTTCATCGTTGGAGTTAATTTTAGCTGCACGTTCTAATAAACGACTGTGGAGATAAAATACGTCACCGGGATAAGCTTCACGACCCGGTGGGCGACGTAATAATAATGAAACCTCACGGTAAGCAACTGCTTGTTTAGAAAGATCATCATAAACGATCAATGCAGGCCTTCCCGTATCACGGAAAAACTCACCTATAGCTGCCCCAGAAAATGGCGCGTAAAACTGTAGTGGAGCAGGCTCAGCTGCAGATGCTGCAACAACTACTGTATAAGGCATTGCACCGTTCTCTTCTAAAGTACGAACAATGTTTGCTACAGTACTTGCTTTCTGGCCACAAGCCACATATATACAAAATACAGGATTACCCGCTTCGTAAAATTCTTTTTGATTGATAATTGTATCTATACAAACCGCAGTCTTACCAATTTGACGATCGCCAATCACAAGCTCACGTTGTCCGCGGCCAATTGGAATCATTCCATCGATAGCTTTGATGCCAGTTTGTAATGGCTCAGTAACAGGCTGACGGTAAATTACACCCGGAGCTTTACGCTCAATCGGCATTTCATACAGCTGGCCTAATATTGGCCCCTTACCATCAATAGCCTCACCAAGTGTATTAACAACACGGCCAAGCATACCTTCACCAACTTTGATAGAGGCAATTTTCTTAGTACGTTTAATTGTATCGCCTTCTTTGATCGTGTCAGAAGGCCCTAAAAGCACCACACCAACATTATCTTCCTCAAGGTTCAAAACGATACCCTGTAGGCCGGCTTCAAACTCAACTAACTCACCAGATTGAACTTTAGTTAAACCATATACTCGAGCGATACCATCACCCACCTGTAATACAGTACCAACTTCTTCAAGTTCTGCTTCTGATTTGAATCCCGCCAATTGTTGCCTGATAATTGCCGATACTTCGTCTGGTCTTACCTCTACCATAATTTTATATTATTTCTTTTGTAAATCAGTAAATGTTATCTTATTGTTGCCGTATTTATACAATACCCTGAGCAAATTCTTTTTTTAGTTTATTAAATCCATATAAGATGCTGGCATCAAATTGCTTGTCTCCTACTTTCAACACAAAACCCCCAATTAGCTTCTCGCTTATTTTAGTTTTGATCAATACCTCGTTTGCATTTGTTTCTTTCTTAACAATCGCCTCAATTTCTTTAATATTTTCGTCAGTGAGCTCAGTTGCTGATGAAACTTCAGCAATAACTATACCTTTAATGACATTGTACTGTTCAATAAAAGCTTTTGAAATACCATACAAAATAGAGGAACGTCCCTTCATCACTAGAAGATTCATAAAGGTACTTGTAAGAGGTTGCACCTTTGTTGCAAATACATCTTTGAGAATTCCTACCTTTTTACCTAAAGGAATAATTGGGTTCTTAAGAATGGACCCTAGTTCAGAATTTTGATCAATTATTTTTGCTAGTAGTACCATGTCATTCTTAACTTCTTCAAAAGTATTTTGTTCTTTTGAAAGGTCAATTATAGACTTGGCGTATCTCGATGCTGCTTTATTTTCCGACATGTTCTTATCTAGCTCTTACTAGTTTAATTCTACATCCTTTAAAAGACTGGCAACCAATTCCTGCTGCTTAACCTTATCCTGTAATTGATTTCTCAACACACGCTCTGCAATGTCAAGTGACAAGCTGGAAACCTGATTTTTCAATTCAGCCAAAGCAGCTTTCTTTTGATTTTCAATTTCTATTTTTGCCTTCTCAATCAACTTAACACCTTCATTATGTGCCTGAGCTTTAGCTTCGTGCAATATATTATCCTTTAGTATTTTAGCTTCCTTCAAAATCAAATCACGCTCTGCACGAGCCTCTTTCATTAATCCCTCGTTTTGAGCAGTTAAACGAATCATTTCCTGTTTTGCAAGCTCCGCTTTATTCAAAGCTTCATCTATAGATTGCTCTCGCTCTTTGATGGCGGCCAAAACTGGTTTCCATGCAAATTTAGCCAATAAGAACATCAGCAGTAAAAACGCTATCGTTTGAAGGATAACCAAGCCAAATTCTGGTACTAATAATTCCATTTAAATATATTTTATAATCTTCTAATCTTTTAAAAAAAATGTGCCGGACAAAGCCGGCACAAGTTAATTCTAGCCATTACCCATTAGGGCAACTACCACTGCGAATAAAGCAACAGCTTCAACGAAAGCTGCAGCGATCAACATCGCAGTTTGGATTTTAGAGGCTGCTTCCGGTTGACGGGCGATACCATCCATAGCGGAACCACCAATTTTACCAATACCTAGACCAGCGCCAATCGCAGCTAATCCTGCACCAATTGCAGCAATACTTCCTGTAATCATGATTTTATATATTATAGTGTTAAAAAATAATTCAAATTAATGATGCTCTTCAATTGCCATTCCTATAAACAAGGCCGACAAAATAGTAAATATAAACGCCTGTATAAAAGCAACCAATAATTCAATTGCACCAATAAATACAGCAAAGGCAACTGATATAGGAGCTATATACAAACTATCAAACACAAACACTAGACATATTAGTGATAGCACCAAAATGTGACCTGCAGTAATATTAGCAAACAAACGGATCATTAATGCAATCGGTTTTGTAAAGATACCAAACAACTCAACAGGAACCATAACTATATACATCCACCAAGGCACATCGGGCATAAAAATGTGCTTCCAGTAATACTTATTGCCATTGAAAACAGTCAAACAGAATGTTGCAACTGCAAGCACCAAAGTAACCGCTATATTACCAGTTAAGTTTGCACCACCTGGCAAAAATGGAACCAATCCAAGCATATTGTTAAACCAGATAAAGAAAAATACGGTAAGCAAGTAGGGCATAAAACGTTCGTACTTGTGCCCCAGATTTGGCTTAGCAATATCGTCACGAACAAATAATATAATCGGCTCCATCCAAGATTGTAATCCTTTGGGGGATTTACCTTTACGTTTCTTGTAGCCGTTAGCCACATTTAGAAATACAGCAAGAATAACGATTATCGACAAAAATAGTGTACATGCATTCTTGGTAAGCGATACATCAAGAGGACGGGCATTGGCAGCATGATGTTTTTCATCCAGATCTACAAATTGACCATGCGCGTTCACATTAGCGGATGCATAATAGATCTTCTCATGTAATTTTACAAATCTTAATCCTTTACGCTCAACAACATTTTTCCCTTCATCATCGTAATGAAAGTCGCCAGAGCTAAAAGTCACCATTCCATTTTTTGTATACAAAATCACAGGCAAATTGATGTAAGTTTCACCAATTACATGCCAGCTGTGTGAATCAGCAATGTGATGAAGTGCAAATTTTCCAATGTCAAATTTTTTCGCCGGAGCTTCTGCGTGAGCTTCATCAACAACATGGGTAGTATCAGTCTGAGCAAAAGCTCCTGAACCAGAAAAAAACGCTAAAAAAAGCGCAAAAACAACTATTAACCTATTAACTCTAAACTCAAAAACGTGGCTACAATCCATTTAGTCGCAGATTTTTACTATTTATTTTGGTGGCGCAAGTTACGCAACAGACAGTGTATTTCAAAGCAGGAGAACAATAAATATAAAGAAAAAAAATCGAGCACAAAAACAAGACCTCTATCCTTACTTTTAATGCTGTAAATCAGCACAAAAGCCATAGAAAAAAGCATCTTTACTGCAATTGATCCCATAATCGCCATTATACCCGTTTCAGGGTTCCTTTTTATCCCCAAATCAGCAACCCCGTAGGCAATAAAAGTAAGCCCGGCCAAAAAACCAAAGATCAGCCAGAACTTATCGGCCAATATTTTTACATCCACATACACACTTTGCAAAGCAAATGCAATAACCCCTAGCAACAGGGTAAAAATCAAGTAATAAATGGCAAAGCGAACTAGTGTCATTTTTATATTTTTTACAAAAGTAGAAAATTGACGCCATCTTTAGGCTAATCTTCCTTTTTATTGAGTTGCCGCACCACCTGATACAATGAAATGACTACCCCCACTAAACTCAGCAATGCGGTAAATATTGGTGTTTTGGATTGTCGGTAAGCATCCAGCTTATATCCCGCAAAAGCAAAAAGGCCAATTGTACCCAGCATCTGGAAGCTTATTGAAGAATACCTGGCAAAATTACTCCCCTGTTTATTTTTATCGTTCATAGCCTTAAGTTAATTATTCATATTTAGTGAGGAACTTATTAATGAATAAAATACTTTTGCATATATTTTGTAATTTTAAACACTAACCTATCCCCATTTTTGAAAATCTCTGGTTTATATATTTTAAAGTTATTAGTATTTAGTTTATGCGCTTGCATAATCTTGGCTTGCGGTTCACAAAAAGACACGGCAACCAGCAGGGGGATGCAGAATTTCACCGCCCGCTACAATTACATTTATAATGCCAATATAGCGCTAAATAATCATAAACTGGAGCTTATAGAAACCTTCAAAGACAATTACGATCAGATCTTACCGGTGTATATCGCGCCGGCGATAGACAATAATCAACTTGTTACTTCCCTCAACATTAAGGGCATGGATGCGATTATTAAGAAAGCTCAAACTATAATTCTGGAGAAAAACTTCAGTAATTATATTGATGATGCTTACATCCTTCTCGGTAAAGCAAACTTTTATAACGGTAACTATTTTACCGCGGCAGAGTACTTGGATTACGCAGCAAAAGCCTATAAAAGTAATGCCAGTAGTTATATAGAAGCGCTCGACTGGCAAGCCCGCAGCTTGATGCGAATCAATAGAATCAGTACTGCAAACATAGTTTTAGATAGTCTGGAAGCTGCATTGCCCCGTGTAAAGGCTGGCTCCATTCTTTCGGAACCCTTTGCTACCATGGCCCAAATGAGCATTTACCATAACAATGACGCAGCAGCGATTTCCTACTTAAAGGACGCCATTAAAGCAAGTAATTCCCGACTGGATAAGATCCGGTGGGTCTACATCCTCGCCCAGTTATACGAAAAGCAAAAAAACATTCCTGAAGCGCTCTCGCAATACAGAAAGGTAGAAAAAAGTAATGCTCCCTTCGAAATGTATTTCAATGCAAAGCTGAACCAGGTACGCCTTAAAACTGCCGATGGCGAACAGATCGATAAACAGACTCAATTGTTATCCCTTCTAAAAGACGATAAAAACCTGGACTATAATGACCAGGTTTATTTTCAAATCGCAGAAGATTTTAGTGCTGCAGGTTCTTATAAGGATGCGCAAACCAATTACTTAACCTCTATCCGTGTTGCAACTTCCAACCAATATCAAAAGGGTCTTTCTTACCTACGCATAGCGAACCTTAATTTCCGATACCTCAAAGATTATTTAAAAGCCAAGTCGTACTACGACAGTGCTGTTGCTGTTCTACCAACAAATTACCCTGGCTATGAATTTATCCTTAAAAAAAACTTAAATCTTGAATACCTTACCCAAAGATATCAATCCATTACACTGGAAGAGACCCTGCAAGCTATCGCGAAATTGCCAATTCAAGACCGACAGTTACGACTCCAAAACTTCGTAAACCCTGCAATAGAAAAACAAAATCTCATCAACGGGCAAACAATAGATTATAATTATCAGCCTCTTAGTAATAGGGCTTCGGCGGCTACAGGATCTTTTTATTTCAGTAATGCTGCAGCAATTAGTATGGGTTTCTCAGATTTTAGAAAAAAATGGGGAGGCCGTAAACTGGAGAATAATTGGCGACAAAGTATCAGAAGTTCTGCACAAGCAACTATGCAGGATGTAACCAGCAGTACCAGTACAGTACCTTTGCCCGGAGATTCGTTAAAGAATAATTTAGTAGATAATCAATCTTTAGTGCAGCTATATCGCTCTATGCTCCCTTTAACACCAGATCTTGTTAAAACCTCTAATCAAAAGATTATTGATTCTTATTACGAAATTGCCAGTTTCTACCTACAAGAGTTAAATGATCCAATCGAGGCTCAGCAAGTATATCTTACCCTACTCAATCACTTCCCGGCAAATAATCATCTTGACGCCATCTATTACAGCCTTTACCTGATCAACCGAACAGATAATCCCAAGGTTTCCGATGAGTATAAAAACAAGGTATTAAAGGATTTTCCAAATTCCTCGTACACTAAAACTATTACCGATCCTTCTTTTTCCATGAGACAGTCAGAAGCCGAAGTAATAATCACCAAACAATATAATATGGTATTCGACCAATACCTAAATAAGGATTTTAGCAATGTTATTAAAAGTGTAACTACGTCAGAGAAACCACCAAATACATTCCTTGCTGCTCAATTTTCTTATTTAAAGGCGATTTCCATTGGTCGTTCTTACCCTGTCGACAGCCTAATTATTGCTTTCAATCAAATCCTTGTCTCCTATCCCGACGATCAGTTGATTACACCATTGGTTAAAGAACATCTTGGTTATATTAATCTGCACTTGGATGATTTCAGGAAAAGAAAAATTGCACTGGTTGATTTTGATCCTAACGAGCCGCCCTTTACAGATCCTAATTATTCGCAGCCTATTGCCACAAATATCTCAAAAACTATCACACCTATTATAACTCAGAACAATCCAACTAAGCAGGATGTAATCCCAGCAACTCAATCAATTCAAAATCCGACTTTAACTGATGCTAACGCCGTAAAAAGTGATGGAACTTTTAACAATGCACCTTCCTCAATATATTATTTCGTAGTAGATGTTGCCGATGCCTCATTAACTCTTAGTTCTTCCCGCTTTGGGATCGGCCAGTTCAATAGAGGCAACTACACAGGCAGTAATCTACGCCACCAGCTTAAAGAATTTGACAATGACCAACTGATTTATGTAGGGAACTTTAGTAATTTTGACGAGGCTAAAGCTTATGCTGGCGGTATTGTTCCTCAACTGAAACAAATCATGAAGGTTCCCGTTAACATATACAGCAGCTTTATTATCAGTAAAGCGAATTTTGACAAATTGAGCAGCAAAGCATTACTAGACAAATATTTAGACTTCTACAAAAACAATTATTAGCATGAATAAGTCACTTTCACAACAAGATATTAGCGGATATAATTTTACGTTGTGGAAATTATTAATTGGTGCCATTGCATTTTTCGCATTGTTCATCGTCATGATCGGTTATGAATTGTTTGGCCCATTACCTTCATTCAGAGACATTGAACATCCAAAAAGTAATCAGGCATCAGAAATTGTTACAGATGATGGCCGAATCCTCGGTACCTATTTTGTACAAAACAGATCCAATGTTACTTATCCTGAGATATCAAAAAATGTGTTGAACGCATTGATCGCTACAGAGGATGTCCGCTTCAATGAGCATTCAGGCATTGATTTCAAAAGAACTTTTACCATCTTCTTTTATAACCTGGTTGGAAAAAAACAGGGCGGCAGTACCATTACCCAACAACTGGCATTTAACCTTTTTTCTGATGAAGCCCGGCAAAAGAACTTCTTCAAAAGGGTACTTCAAAAATTTAAAGAATGGGTAATCGCAGTTAAACTGGAAAGGAATTACACTAAAGAGGAGATCATTGTAATGTACCTCAACACCGTTGATTTTGGTAACCAGGCCTATGGTATTAAATCTGCAGCAAGGGTATATTTTAATACTACTCCAAGTAAATTAACGGTAGCACAATCTGCTACCCTAATCGGAATCCTTAAAGGCATTACTCGGTATTCTCCTACCCGTAACCCAGACCGTGCGCTTGCCCGCAGAAACACCATCATGGGTTTAATGGTTAAGGCAGAATTAATGACAGCGCAGGAACTTCAAACCGAGCAGGAGAAGCCGCTAGGCCTAGTATTTAGCGCAGCAACAGTTAACGATGGAATTGCTCCTTATTTTAGAGCCGTACTTAAAAATGATATTCGCAAAATCTTTGAAGAGCGCTCTATTACAAAACCTGATGGTACACCATATGATCTGGACCGCGATGGGTTAAGGGTCATCACCACTATTAATTACGACATGCAACTGTATGCGGAAGAAGCCCAGAAGGAATACATGCGCACTCTGCAGATGTCATTTATTAACAGCTGGAAGGGCCGCAACCCTTTTAAAGGCAAGGAAATACAAATCGAACAGGGTGTTAAACGGTCAGACAGATATAAAGCTTTGCAATTGGAAGGAAAATCTGAGGAGGAAATCAAAGCTGATTTTAATACGCCTACTAAATTATCCATCTTTACCTGGAAGGGAAATATTGATACTTTAATGAAACCAATAGATTCCGTAAAGTATTATAAGATGTTATTGCGCAATTCGATGATGGCCATGGATCCACAGACTGGTTTTGTAAAAGCATGGGTTGGTGGTATAAATTATGAGCATTTTAAATACGATCAGGTTAAAATGGGAACCCGTCAGGTGGGTTCTACTGCAAAGCCATTTACTTATTCTGTTGCCATAGAAAATGGATATTCACCTTGTTTCACTGTTTTGAACGAGCCAGTAACAATTGAAGTTCCGGGCAGTGAGCCCTGGACACCACGTTCTTCTGGCACAGTACCTGGTTATCTAACTTTACAAAAAGGCTTGGCTCTTTCACAGAACTATATTGCAGCCTATTTGATGAAACAGGTTGGCGCTACTGCAGTTGCTACACTTGCAAAAAAGATGGGCATCACTACTGATGTTCCCGCTTATCCCTCTATTGCTCTTGGTTCTTTTGATGCTTCTGTCTATGATATGGTTGGTGCGTATAGCGTATTTGCCAACAGGGGAGTATGGATCAAACCTACCTATATTTTAAGGATAGAGGATAGGAATGGTGTAGTGTTGCATACGGAAAAACCAATTCCTGTTCCAGCCATGAATGAGGAAGTCGCTTATGTCATGACCCGAATGTTGCGCGGTGTAGTTACCAGCGGTACTGGCTGGAGACTCGCCGGAAAATATGGGGTAAAAGCACCCATAGGGGGTAAGACAGGTACTACACAAAATAATTCTGATGGTTGGTTTATGGGAATTAGTCCGCAATTAGTTGCAGGCGTTTGGACGGGATGTGAAGACCGTGCATTCCACTTTACTAGTACTGCTCAAGGTGATGGTGCGACAACTGCCCTGCCTATTTTTGCAGGGTTCATGAAAAGGGTATACGCCAATCCACAACTTAAGATTTCAAAGGCCGACTTCGAACCTCCAAAGAATGGAGTTTCCATTACTTTTGATTGTAATCAATACCAGCAGCAAGAACAAAAGACTGATCTGGACGAGAAGCTGGGCTTTTAATAATAACCACAATTTGCCGTTATGAGTGCTTTCGACTATAAAAAGGCATTGGCCGATATTCCCCATAAACCTGGTGTATACCAGTATTGGGATAGCGACGACCTTTTAATCTATATAGGCAAAGCAAAAGACCTCCGAAACAGGGTTGGCTCCTATTTCAATAAGGACAATCAAATGAACGGAAAAACCAAGGTGTTGGTCTCACGTATCCGAAAAATCACATTTACCATTGTTGATACCGAAATTGATGCGTGGTTGTTGGAAAACAGCCTGATAAAAAAGCATCAGCCCCGTTACAACATTATGTTGAAGGACGACAAGACATACCCCTGGATTATTATCAAAAAAGAACATTTCCCAAGGGTATTCTGGACAAGGAATATGGTAAAGGATGGTTCAATCTACTTTGGGCCTTATGCCTCTGTTGGTATGATGCATACTATTCTGGATCTCATCAAAGAAACTTATACGCTTAGGACTTGTAACCTCCCCTTAAACAAGAAAAATATCGACGATGGTAAATTTAAAGTTTGCCTAGAATATCAGATTGGCAATTGTAAAGGGCCTTGTCAGGATTACCAATCGGAGGAAGATTATGACAACAATATCGAGGAAATAAAAGAAATTCTTAACGGTAAAATTGGCAATGTAATAAGGGATGTAAAGCAAGTCATCAAAACTGCAGTTGAAGAGCTTAATTTCGAATACGCGCATAAATATCAAAGAAAACTTCTTGTTCTTGAAAAGTATCAGAGTAAGTCCACAGTTGTTAACAGCGCCATCACCAATATAGATGTGGTTAGCATTGCTTCCGATGAGCGTTATGCATTCGTTAATTACCTAAAGGTAATGAATGGAAGCATTATCCAAACTCAAACCATAGAGATCAAGAAGCGGTTGGACGAAAGTGACGAAGAACTATTAACCATTGCTATCGCTGAATTCCGAACCAAGTTTCATAGTACATCAAGAGAAATCATTGTACAATTTGAAATCATATTGGAAGATACTACACTTAAGTTTACAGTGCCTAAACTTGGTGAAAAGAAAAAATTGCTGGAGCTAAGTCAGAAAAACGTACTCTTCTTTAAAAAAGAAAAACTAAACCAATATGAGCAACTCAATCCAGACCTGCGTACTGATCGTATACTTACCCAAATGCAGAAGGATCTTCGTTTAACACAGCTTCCTAAGCATATCGAATGTTTTGACAACTCCAACTTCCAGGGAAAATATCCCGTATCCGCAATAGTGGTATTTAAGGATGCCAGGCCTTCAAAAAAAGATTACCGGCATTTCAATGTTAAAACAGTAGAAGGACCAAACGATTTTGCCACGATGGAGGAAGCAGTTTACAGACGATATAAGCGAATGCTGGAAGAAGAAGACACATTGCCTCAGTTGATCATCATAGATGGTGGTAAAGGGCAACTATCATCAGCCATGACAAGTCTTAAAAAACTAGGTATAGAAAAAAGAGTAACGGTTATTGGCATAGCGAAGCGATTAGAAGAATTGTATTATCCAGGCGATTCCTATCCGTTATATCTTGACAAAAAATCAGAGACCTTAAAGGTAATACAGCAGCTTAGGGATGAAGCACATAGGTTCGGGATTACCTTCCACCGCAAAAAAAGAGACCAAGGCACATTGAAGACTGAACTGGAAGAAATACCTGGGATAGGCAAAACAACAGCAGATAAGCTTTTAAGGCATTTCAAATCAGTCAAAAAAATAAGAGAAGCGACAGAAGCAGAATTGGCTCCTTGCTTAAACAAGTCGCAGCTGAAAACCCTGCTTACTTATTTCGCCACACAAGTTGCCGAGTCCTCTCTAAAACAGTAGAAATATCTTTAACATTTGATTAGCAAAAATTCTCCTTTATTGTATAGATGAAAACAATCCTAATATTCCCAAAGGCTTTGTTCAAAATCAGAAAGTGATTTCTTTATGTTATCAGACTCAATAAGCTTACGAGGATCTTTTGGGTCTACCAGACCAAGTATCTCCACAATATTCTTATTACCTGGATTGGTTTGCTTAACGATATAACTGTTAAATAACCGCCTCACAAAGAAATCATCAAAAGTCATCGTAGAAGCGTCATTACCTGGGTTGACCATCCTTTTCTTACTCAGTAATTCCCGTGCATCTGTATAATATATCCAGAAAACCGGCTGCCAATTGCCTTCAACCATTTTCATTGGTGCAATGCCTACTATACGCGGCTCAAAGATTGATCTTTTAGTATCAAGGATCCAGTCTTCTTTTATCCTGTATTTCATGAATTCTTCAGAACGTAATTTCCTTAGTGTCGGATCAGCAATCTTTCCTGTTGTAGAATCAGCTATCCCTTCAGAAAGTCCCCTTGCACTTGCAAGCGCCTGTTGTGCGGTAAGCGCAATTTTAAAGGAATCATTATCCTCTAGAATTTTACCGGCTGTTGTATCTTTATTGGAATAAACCGTAAGTTCTTCATTTGCAATCGCCTCCAACAATACATCGATTAATTTTGCACTTTCAGCACGCAATACTGAGTTGATGGTATCACGGAGATCAATTTCTCTCCAGATCCTTTTTGCATAAAACACATCCTCATCCCTAACCTCTGCAAAAGGCACCATTACATTGCTGTCAATATCTGTCCTTACCGTAAATCCATCCTTCGGAGGAGTTTTGATCTTAATCTTTTTATCAGAACCTGCACGAATAGGGGTAACCGGCTTTTGGGCAAATGCACCAAGTCCCAGTAATAGAAATACGACAATACCTAGAACATTTTTCATAATCTATTTTGCTATAAATGTAATTCCATCCAAAACTTTTTGTCTGCCATCGGGTCCTTCACAAACAATATCCTTAAATATAACCGTCGCATTTGGCTTCAATGAGTTTAGAGCACCTTTAATTTGCGAACTGAAACCTGCACCACTATTTTGAAGGGTTACTGCGTCAGATCTTGGGTTGATAAAAGTAACCGCAAAACGGATCACTTTAAACTTTACATCGAATACAAAATCTTCCAGTTGCGTATCTATTATTCCGGCGCTTTCAATCAATTCCAGTGGCACATTACCGCCAGATTTACCTTTGATGTAAGGCTTAGGAGTAGGTAAAGCTTTAACACGGAATTGTTGCGAGCCCAAATTCATTGATTTTCCACCTGCAGTGGAATGCACGTTGATGCTCAAAGTTTTTCCAACCTGACTACCTCCAACATTAACCATATATTTTCCGTTACCACCAGAAATAGAGCCCCCATCCATAGTAGCACTAATACTTTCCAGTGGAAATCCCGCTGCAGATACCGAGAAAGGATTCGGTATACCGGCATAGATCACATTCATCTTATCAGGTGAAACTGTAGCAGATGGCTTAGCCACTTGATAGGTCTGTACCGGAGTAAGATATTCTTTAACCTGCCCGTCTGTCTGCACTACTTTAACAGAGCCTCTCCAAGTATATACACCCACACTCCCGGTGCCACCTGTATAGGTTCCCTTACCTTCTTTAACAGATAGGTTGCTTCCGCCAACAGATATTTGTGGAACAGATCTGGAATCACTTGCAGTTAAAAATACCTGTGCAGTATAAGGTTGTCCTTGAATAACATAAGAACTTGGTGCAACAGCAACCGCAGCAAACTGGTCAAGATTAACAAGAGATTTATCCATGTTACCAAAAAGCTTTTTAACGATTTCCGCTTCAGCATTCTTAACGTCAGACTGGATTTTGCTCAAAATAGTATTAGCTGCAGTTAAAGGCGTGCCTTCACCAAAGTTAACATCTTCCCATTTTTTGCTTCCATTAACACTTTTCTTAGAATCCTTAGCTTCAAGTGTAAAGGTTACACTCGGGCGATCCTTATCATCAAGCAAGTCAATCAAACTCTTCCTTGTTTCGTTAATCTTTGCTTTAAGCTTCTCACCTTCCTTGTGGTTAATCATGATGCCCTGCGCGATATCCATGTTATCACGACGCTTTAAATCACCAGTCTCCTCATCTATCCCGTCGCCGGCAGTGGTAAACTGATCTTTAAGCTTCTGAACATAATTGTTCAGGTCATCCGCATAAGCTTTAGCTTTACTAGCCTTTTCCCAGATCGGCTGTGCCCTTGCAGGCTCATCTTTCAACTTAGTGTTCTGAAAAGATGTAAATAGCTGTTCTATACTGGTGTTAACATTAGTTTTGGAACTCACCAAACTATCGTTAATATTTTTAAAGGCATTTAATATTGTATCCGATACATTTAAGGCAAGCATAGCAAGCAATACCAAATACATGATATTGATCATCTTCTGCCTCGTTGTCTCTTTTCCTCCGGCCATTTAAACAGGTCTCCTTTATTAGTTATAATTGATTACCTAATTACACACGTGGCTGATTCATAGCCGAAAGCATATTGCCGTAAATGGCATTCAATGAACCCAGGTTCTTCGCTAGTTTGCCAACTTCCTCTTTAAACTGCTTCGAATCTTCCATAGATTCATTGAAGTTGTTCATCGTAAGTGACAAATTCTGGTAGAATTTATTCATTGATTTCAAATGGGCGCTTGAGTCTTGAAGCTCTAGTTCATAAACTGCATTTAAAGCAGATAGATTCTTGGCAAGGGCATTTACCTGATCATGGTAAGCTGTGGCGCCAACGCTGCTTTCACCCATTTCAGCAAGCTGTGCTGTTGCTTTTGAAAAAGCAATGTTTAAATTATCAAAACTTGCAGATGCGCCTTTGACCTTACCAGCAAATTCAGAAGTGGCTGCAGAAGCATCGGCCACAGCAGAAATGCTAGCAACCTTATCTCCAAAAGTACGTAAGCCAGCTCCAAGACTTTCTATTAACTCCGGACCGATCTTCGCATCTGTCAACATTTTATCCAATGCCGCTGTAGAAGAAAATCCAGATTCAGCAACCACCGGTCTTACACTAGACTTAGGTAATTCACCCGTAAAATCAGCACTAAGTTCTGGATATACTCTTTCCCATGGCAATTCTTGTTCAGGCTGTCTAAAGCCCGTAAGAAAGAATAAGAAAGCCTCAACACCCAATCCGGTACCAATGGCGTAATTACCCAATGCCCCGCCAATGTGCAATATTTTAAATAAGGCTCCCAAAATAACAATAGCGGCACCCCAGGATATTGCTACGTGTAACCAATCAAACTTTCTTTTTGCTGCCATACCAGAATAAAATAATAAAATTTAGGATAGATGATTATATGATTTTCTTTAGTTTTTATAAGTAATATCCGTTCCTGGGTATGAAGATACACACCTGAAACCTATATAAGACCGGGCCTGATCTTGGTACTCATACGTGCCAACTGCATTTTGAAGGAAGAAACCTATGTCTTTCCATGAGCCACCTCTTACTACCTTACGTTTCATGTATTTGCTGTCAGTCGTTTTTGCAACATACGTAAAATTAGGATTAAAGTCTAGCAGCATTGGTGCGGCCGACTGGTTATAAGCTGTAATAGTCCATTCTGCTACATTACCTGCCATGTTGTACAAGCCGTAATCATTTGGAAAATAAGATTTCACATTAACGGTATATAAACCGCCATCGTCAGAGTAATTACCACGGCCAACTTTAAAATTAGCTTGCATACATCCTTTAGTATTGCGCACATACGGGCCACCCCAGGGATATTTAGTTTTCACATTTCCACCTCTTGCAGCATATTCAAATTGCGCATCACTTGGCAATGAGTATTCAGGACGGGAATTTAATGGCTGCTTCCTGGCAACGGCTACAGACTCGTAGAACCTTGTCCGCCAAACGCAGAAAGCTGAAGCTTGCTCCCAACTAACGCCAACAACTGGATAGTCATCGTATGATGGATGGTTAAAATAAGTCTTAACCATGGGGTCATTCTGAGAATAGGAATAATCTATTTTCCACACCAAAGTATCTGGATATACCGCAATAGAGGGGTGATGGTTAGGATTGTTAGGATCAGGAAGATCAGTATAAGTAACAATAAAATCCTGTCTTTTTTTTGATGGGTCTTTTCTGCCTTCAGCAGCAAGATCAGAGTTTACATAGCTGTAGGCATAACGCAATCTTCGTACATCAATCTCATTCCTTCCAGGTATTGCATCAGCACCACTGTAATACATATCGGCCAACTTCGAACCAAACCCTGAATTTTTATTACTCCACAGCTGACTTCCGTCACCAACTTTTTTCCAATCAATATTTCTTTGCGTGCCGGTCGCAGAAACTGAGGCTCCACCTGCGTTTGGTTGCTTAAAATAAGCTGACGCAATTGCGGGTCCTAAAGTAGTTACCGCTATAGAGTCCCTTACCCAGTTCACAAATTGCCTATATTCCGCATTAGATATCTCCGTTTGGTCCATAAAAAACGCACTAAAAGACGTCATTGAGCTAGGTGCGGTTTGATTGCTGTTAATATCTTCATCAGAAATCCCAATTAGCGTTCTCCCCGGTGGAATGTAAACCATACCGAGCGGAATTCTATTGTTCCGGAATCTTCTATTGTATACCCCAACAAGTTCACCTTGTCCGCCACCTTTACAGCTGGCAAAAAGCATAGCAATTATTAAAAAACCAAATAGGCAAAAGTTTCTCATAGTATTCTGTCAGGCAATTTAGCAACAATTTTATCAAAAATGATTGATAATAGCAATTATTAGGAACAAAATAATGGATTTGAATAAAATGAACCCCAATGTTCTTATCTCCAGTTACTTATTTGATTTCTTGATGTAATTCTCCAGTGCCATGATCATAGATGGTGATTCAGGCGATGGTGCCGCAATATCAACAATCAAATTAGCATCTTTTACTGCTTTATGCGTATTTAAACCAAAAGCTGCAATCCTGGTATTATTTTGCTTAAAATCAGCAAAATTAGTGAAAAGAGACTGGATACTTGACGGACTAAAAAACGCAATCACGTCATAAAATACCTCTGCAAGATCAGAAAGATCTGATACAACCGTTTTGAACAAAACTGCGGGTGTAAAATCATAACCATTCTTTTGCAAAAAATTCATAGTATCTTCAGTGGCTACATCAGAACAAGGATATAAAAATTTTTCCCCTGCATGCTTCTTTAAAATCTCTGCAAGATCCGCAGCTGTCTGTTTACCAAAAAAGATCTTTCTTTTACGGTATTGAATATATTTCTGCAAATAAAGGGCAGTAGATTCCGAAATACAAAAATATTTAAGATCTGCTGGTACATCGTACCTCATTTCCTCACATATCCTAAAAAAATGATCCACAGCATTTCTACTAGTAAAAACAACGGCAGTGAAATCACTTAAATTGACTTTCCCCTTCCTGAAATCTCTGCTTGGAACCCCTTCCACATGGATGAACGATCTAAAATCGATTTTGAGATTGTACTTCTTTGCCAAATCAAAATATGGAGATTTCTCTGTTTCCGGCTTTGGTAATGTCACCAAGATACTCTTTACCTTACGCGTCCTATCTTCTAGCATTTCTTGCATTTTACAATTACAGCGTTATAAACCTATTGCCTTTATCAAAATTAATACGGGGCAAATTTCGAGCGCACAAAAGTACAAAAACAAATAGACTTTTGAAAATCTGTTATTTGACAAAATATTTACCCCGGCTCTCACCAATTGGAATGCAAATATAGTACCCAAAACTACGTAAGACAGTACAATAAAAAATGGAGCGTACTTTAAGGGCGACAAAGAGAAAGCAATAACAAGCGGGATAAACATTAAAGAAAGGTTAAAGTAACTTAAATATAATATGGTAACGTACTCTTTAACGGCCTTTTGAATGTTAAAAAGATGTCCCATCACGCGCAATATTCCAATCTTAAAAATATAAAGTACAATGATTAACACAGATATGGTTAGGTAAAATTGTATGCCTGTTCCAGTAAAAGCAATGTGATAATATTGTGATACTAAATAGAAGAACATGCCTAGTGTAAAGCCAAATTGTATAAATAAGAGTAAAAAGGGCCAGGAAGTGAATAAGTTATCCTCCTTATTCAAATTATTAAGTACCCTGTTACTGAAAAACGATTGTACAATAGTTTGCAATTGTCGCTCAAATGATATCTTCAGCACACCAAATAAAATCATCAAACCCGCTACAACCAGCAATACCCAGATTTGCCCTTTAACCATTGGCTTACCAAATCGATATTTGCTTTTTGCAACGCTAATAAAATCTTTGTATCGGTTAATCAGATTTGAACGCCCATGCACATTCGCATTAATGATACTATCCATTATCATGTGCTTGTTCAGCAGAGAATCAGGGAATAGCCAAGTGTGTTTCATGATGGAGTCCGTCACAAAATCCCGTTTTGCGTTGTAGATAGAATCTCTGATTTGCTTCTGCCTGTAGGTAATCCTAATTTTTCCTGTATCCGGCACCAGAGCAACAGTTTGCGCATAAGCACTCCCAAATTTTAACAATAGAAAAAAGCCGGTCAAATAAAAGGCAGTCCTGAAGTTCATTGCTGCAAAACTAGCTAAAAACTTTTATTAGTTTTACGCTATGAAGAAGTGGTTTCAGTCTAATAGCAAACATCTCCTGATCATTGCAATTTTCTTTGCTTTATGCTTTGCCTATTTTATTCCAGCAATTGAAGGAAAAATGCTTTACCAAAGTGATGTCATTGAAGCTAAAGCCATGTCAAAAGAGATCATGGATGTGAAAGCGGCAACAGGAAAAGCTCCGCTGTGGACTAACTCCATGTATGGCGGCATGCCCTCTTTTCAAATCTGGGCAAAGTATCCAGGCAACATCACCACTTACGTCATCTCATTTTTGAAGACTATCTTTCCAGATCCAATAGACATTATATTTTGTTTCTTATTGGGTTCCTATTTTTTACTTTCTGTTTTAAATATGAAGCCTTGGTTGGCTGCTGCAGGTGCAATTGCATTTGCTTTCAGTTCTTATAATTTCATCTATATACTTGCGGGTCACAGTAATCACGCCATGGCCATGGCTTTCTTTGCACCAATATTAGCTTCGATGCTGCTCACGCTTAGAGGAGGCAAATACTTGTTCAGCGGAAGCCTGCTTACCGCTTTTTTTTTAGCACTAGAAATCAGGACCAATCATATACAGATGACATATTACCTCTTCATCATCCTCCTCATCTTTGTATTGATAGAATCATACCATGCGGTTACATCTAAACAGACCAAGACTTTCTTTACCGCATTAATGTACCTCTCTCTATCGTTGCTACTGGCTGTCGCCATCAATGCTGGGTCGCTATGGTCCACCTGGCAATATGGACAGGAAACCATCCGGGGCAAATCAAACCTCAGCAGAAAAAGTACGAAATCCAATAGCGGACTAGACAGGTCCTATGCTTATCAATATAGCCAAGGCGTGGGCGAGATTTCTACATTCCTTATTCCAAATAGTTATGGGGGTTCCTCATCAGACAGGTTTCCTGAAGGGGCATCAGCAGTAGTGAATAACCTAATCACTAACGGCATACCTCAAGATCAGATCCCAAAAATAATGGAATCCCTTACGCGGGAGGGTATATATCGCCCATACTGGGGTGCCAAACCCAGTACAGTAGGTTCCTGGTATTTTGGTGCCATTGTTATGTTTCTTTTTTTACTGGGTTTATTCATTGTTAACAACCGATTCAAATGGTGGATTGCCAGTACCACATTTCTTTTTATATTCCTTTCTTTCGGCAAGAACTTTCCACTTGTGTCAGATTTGTTCTTTGACTATTTCCCAATGTATAACAAGTTCAGATCGGTAGATTTCGCCTTGGCTATTCCGGCTTTCTTAATACCACTTCTTGCTTTCCTTGCACTTAAGGAATTGGTTGAGCAAAAAGACAAACGTACAGACCTAATAAAAAAATTACTATTGTCGTTTTATATCACAGCTGGCGTGTTGTTGATCTTTTTGCTTTTACCAACGCTCCTACTAAGTTTTAAAATACCTGAACACGAACAGATAATTACCGGTCTAACTAAAGCATTTGGCGGCAATGCAATGCTAGCACAAGCCATTGGCGATGGCTTAGTAGCCGATAGAATAACTTTAGCCCGCACAGATGCTTTGCGTTCCCTCCTATTTGTACTGATTGGATTTGGAAGTTTATGGTTCCTGCTTAAATCTAAATTAAAAGCTGAAACTGCAATTATTATAATTGGTCTGGCTACCTTGATTGACATGTGGGGCGTAGATCGTCGATACCTTAACAACGATAACTTTTACGACAAATCACAACTCGATGAAAGCTTCCTGCCCACTGCTGCAGATCAGCAAATCATGGCAGACCCTGCATTAGATTATCGGGTACTGGACTTAACAAAGCAAAGCCCATTTTTTGATGCGGCACCTTCCTATTTCCATAAGTCAGTTGGCGGGAGGCACTCTGCCCGTTTGCAACGATATGATGAATTGATGAGCAATCAATTTAATGGCAAACTAAACGAGCCGATACTGGACATGCTCAACACCAAGTACTTTATTGTGCCAGACAGCTCATCTCCAATACCAAAAGTAGTACATCGAAATACTGCGCTGGGTAATGCATGGTTTGTAAATAAGGTTAAGTATGTGAAAGGGGCCGATCAAGAAATGGATGCCATTACCTCTTTTGACCCTAAAAATGTTGCAATAGTAGACCAAAGCTTCATTAATTTAGCATATAATACAATGATAGCACCAGATACTCTGGCAAAGATTGAGATGGAAAGTTATCATCCAGATAGGCTAGTTTATAACTACCATAATAATCAAGCAGCTATAGCAGTCTTCGCAGAAATCTGGTATGATAAAGGCTGGAATGCTTATCTGGATGGAAAAAAGACCCCGTACTTTAGAGCCAACTATATTCTTCGGGCGATGAGACTCCCTAATGGAACGCATAGCCTGGAGTTCAGATTTGAACCTAAATCTTACCTGCTGGGTGATAAGATCTCATTAATAGCATCCCTTATTCTGGTAATTGCAGGTGCGTTGGCCATTTACAGGCGTATTAGAGCCCGATAGTCGCATGTTTTACCAATGATTTAAACACGCACGCCTTTATTCGCTTGGCAGACCACCTCTGGAATAGTTTTAAAAAACTCTTAATAGTGGGAATAAATTGGTATACGGGTGTTATTAAAAAAAGAAATTAATTGAAAATAGAGGGGAAACAATATGGGACGAGGAATACCCCTAAATAAAGAAATGCCGATAACTGCTTTGCAGCAAATTACCGGCACTAAATTAACGCTCTCACGACAAAGATACATACTCCAAAAGAAATAGCATAATTTTTTAAAAAAAACTTTTTTATTTAAATAAATCCCAACAATTGCACGCTTGATAGGGCTTCTATAAATCTAAATAGTTGTTGCAACTGCGCTTTACCGTCGTTTTATATGGCTGTTACACACATAAGGGCTATACAGGGGTTACATAAGGGTTGAATAGGGCTTTACCTCCTTCTCGAGTCCTATGTAAGTCCTATGTAACTCCTATCAAAGTCCTATTTCTATGCCATCCATATAATAACCGGGTAGGAGTCTTGCTTTAATAATAAGTGTTTACAATACTACGGATTGTTCCTGCGAATTTAATTCTTAGCACAAATTACACACTGCCATAGGGTTGTCAGTCGCCGCTCTTTTCTTTGTTCAAAATAAATATGATATGAACAGAATCAAAACCTTTTTAAGGGAACTGGAAGAAGAAGCGTTAACTACACGCAAAATGTTATCAATAGTGCCTGCAGAGAAATTCGACTGGCTGCCCCACCAAAAAAGCATGACGCTTAAAAGGCTCGCCACCCACGTTGCCGAATTACCGGGCTGGGTAAGCATAACACTTACCACCGATGAGCTTGACTTTGGCGATAATACGCACGTTGCTCCAGCTATTGATAATACAGCGGATATCATCGCAGTTTTTGAGAAAAACTTAATTGAAGCCCGAGAACAATTGGTAGATAAAAACGAAATTGTATTGGACGAGCCCTGGACCATGAGGAATGGCGACCAGATTTACAGCACTAGGGCAAAAACCGATATCATTAGAATGAGTATCAGCCAACTCATTCACCACCGGGCGCAACTTGGGGTCTATTTAAGATTGCTGGACATCCCGATTCCTGGCAGCTATGGCCCAAGCGCCGACGAAACTGCACTCTAATAATCAGGCCTTTAAAGATTTTGGTAGTATATGTGGGTATAAATTGATTTCTTTGTAAAATATTTCAATTTATACCCCAACTATGGCTGAGTCTGATATC
This sequence comes from Pedobacter sp., assembly GCA_025351765.1. GTDB lineage: Bacteria > Bacteroidota > Bacteroidia > Sphingobacteriales > Sphingobacteriaceae > Pedobacter. Next base: position 33,010 of record JANXVH010000110.1, on the reverse strand, counting down.
CGATTAAATAAATACATTAGTGAAAGCGGTTTGTGCTCCAGAAGGGCGGCAGACAGATATATTGAGCAGGGTAATGTATACATTAACGGTAAAAAAGCTAAAGTGGGCGACAAAGTGATCTTTGGCGATATTGTTTTGGTAAATGGTCAGACTATCGAGCCTCAGGCTGCAGAAAATACAGTTCTTATTGCTTATAATAAACCAGTTGGAATAACAAGTACCACCGAAGCTGGTGTTAAAAGCAATATTGTTGATCATGTTAACCATAGTGAACGGGTATTTCCTATCGGCAGGTTGGATAAAGATTCTCAGGGTCTTATTTTTCTAACGAATAATGGCGATTTGGTAAACAAGATCCTCCGTGCTGGTAACAACCACGAAAAGGAGTATGTAGTTACCGTAAACAAGCCGCTTACGGAAGCTTTTATGACCGGAATGGCTAAAGGTGTTCCGGTATTGGGCGTTATGACCAAGAAATGTAAGGTGGTTAAGGAAAGTAATTTTACTTTCAAAATTACTTTGATCCAAGGCCTTAACAGACAAATTAGAAGGATGTGCGAGCATTTTGGCTTTGATGTAACCAAGCTGGAACGGGTACGCATTATGAATGTTAGTGTAAAAGGCATTCCTGTTGGCGAGTGGAGAGAGCTAACTCCGCAGGAACAAACCGACATCTACAATATGGTGGCTAAATCGAGTTCTCTTGAAGGGGCATCGGCTGTGCCAAAACGTGTTAATAAAAAGCCTAAGACTGTTTTTGAGGAAAACCTGATGGAGAACATTACGCCTAAGCGTGCTTCTAGCAGAACCCCAGGTTATAAATCTGCAAAAGGTTCGCCAGGTGCAAGTCGTTCTTCTTCTGTTAGCAGGGCAGATAGACCAGCTGGCGGTAAAGGCAAGGCAGGCGCTAAACCTGCTAGTGCTGCAAGGGGAGCAGCGGCAGCCGGATCCAGATCGGCAAGTACTGGAACTGGCGATTGGAATAAAAGCGGTGGACCAAGTAAACGACCTGTTAAACCTGGAAATGGCAGATCAGGCACCCCGGGAGCTAAAACCAGAAGTCCGAAAAGGTAATTTTTTTTGGTATCTTTGCGCCTAAATGCCTGCTACTAAGAAAATAGATATTCGCGCGCTGGATTTGTTGCAGCTACAGGAACACTTCGTTGCCATGAAGGAGCCTTCCTATAGGGCCAAGCAAGTTTATCAATGGCTCTGGGAAAAATCTGCCCGTTCTTTTGAGGAAATGAGTAATCTTTCTAAAGAATTAAGAGCCAAACTGGACGACCATTATACCATTAATGTAGTAGCGGTTAGCAATTCTCAATTCAGTAACGACCATACCATAAAAAATGCATTCAGACTGTATGATGGAAACATTGTGGAGGGGGTGTTGATACCAATGGACGACAGGATGACGGCTTGTGTAAGTTCTCAAGTTGGCTGCAGTTTAACTTGTAAGTTTTGTGCAACCGGTTACATGGACCGCAAACGTAACCTGAATGCCGATGAAATATACGACCAGGTGGTGTTAATTGATCAGCAGGCTAAGCTGAATTATAAGGTACCGCTTACCAATATCGTTTATATGGGTATGGGCGAGCCTTTGTTAAACTATGCTAATGTTTTAAAATCTATAGACCGCATTACCGCTCCTGATGGTTTAAATATGTCTTACAAGCGCATCACAGTTTCTACTGCCGGGATAGCCAAGATGATTAAAAAGCTGGGTGATGATGGTGCCAAGTTTAACCTTGCGCTTTCGTTGCATGCCGCTAATGATAAGAAACGCAATGAGATTATGCCCATTAACGAGGCGAATTCTTTAAAAGCATTGGAAGAGGCGCTTAAATATTATTTTTCTAAAACTAAAAATCCAGTTACATACGAATACATTGTATTCAATAACTTTAATGATGAGCTACAGGATGCCATCGAGTTGGCCAGGTTCTGTAAACACATCCCTTGTAAAGTAAATTTAATTGAATATAATCCAATTCAGTTTGCTGATTTCATTAATGCAGACGGGGATAAAATAGATGCATTTTCCAATTACCTGAAAAGTCAGGGTGTAAACACCAATATCAGACGCAGCAGAGGTAAGGATATTGATGCGGCATGCGGACAGCTGGCTGTTAAAGAAGGGCAGGAAGTTCACGAAAGTTAGGCGCCAAAATAAATTCTAAAATAAATTCCTGAAAACAATACCGCTTTATCTTTTAAATAGATCAGGTTTGGGCATGATTGCCATGAAAAGAATTCTGGAAGACCTGCTGGGTCTGCTCTACCCCAATCTTTGTTATGGTTGCTTTAAGCATTTGTATGCGGGCGAGTCGCTGATTTGTACAGACTGTTTGTACCACATTTCGTACACCGACCATCATTTAGACTTAAAAAATAGGGTTGCTAAGCAGCTATGGGGTCGGGTAAATTTTAATGCAGCAATGGCATTGCTTAATTTTAAAAAGGGCGCAAGGGTACAAAATTTAATTCATCACCTAAAATATAAAAACCAAAGGTTGCTTGGCGAAAAGCTGGGTACCATGGTGGCTGAGAAGTTGTTGGTATCTCCTTTTTTCGGTGAAATAGATTTGATCGTTCCAGTGCCCATGCATCCTCGAAAGGAGCAGAAACGAGGTTATAATCAAAGTGAGTGTATTGCCAAAGGGATAGCGGCGGTGCTGAATGTGCCGGTTAATAGAACTGCCCTGCTTAAGGTAACAGAAACGAGTACGCAAACGAACAGGAGCAGGTACGCCAGGCATGAAAATATGAAAATGGTATTTTTGTTGGCAAAACCAGCAGAATTGAAAGGGAAGCATATTTTACTGGTAGATGATGTTATTACAACCGGGGCTACAATAGAGGCTTGTGCCCTAGAGATTTGCAAGGGTAACATAGCAAAATTAAGTATAGCCGCTGTTGCTTTTGCCGACTAAGTAGGCTAAGTTTGTTTATGCGTATATTTCTGTGTGTTTGTTTCGTCAGCATGTTAGCGTTTGCGGCCTGCAGGAAGAACGATGGGGTAACAACAGATCAACGTGTTAAATTATCTTTCTCTACTGATACCGTGCTATTTGATACTGTATTTACAGCGGTGGGCTCTGTAAACAGGCGTATCAAAGTTTACAATACAGACTCCAAGGCTGTTAGCATCAGTAATATTAGTCTGGGGCGCGGGAACAGTTCTTTTTTTAGCTTGATTATTAACGGGGTTTCCGTTAACAAAAAGGACAACGTAAGGATATCTGGAAAGGATTCCATCAGCATTTTCATAAAGGCAACTATTAATCCGAATAATTTTAATCAGCCTTTTATTGTAGAGGATTCTGTACTTTTTAATACAAATGGAAATAAGCAGTCTATCGCACTGGTGGCCTACGGACAAAATGCTGTATTTATAAATGGCGAAACCATTTCTGCCAACACTACATGGAGCGCCAGTCTCCCCTACATCATTAACCGTTCTGTAACAGTAGGAGAAAATGTAACGTTGACTATGGCACCTGGCACTAGAATTCTGTTTCATGGAAATGCTGCAATGAATATTCGCGGTACACTTAACGCAGCAGGTAACGTAAACAATCCAGTTCTGTTTGCGGGCGACCGTACGGAGTCTTTTTACGACAATGAAGCTGGCCAATGGCAGGGCATTAGATTTTATCCAGGCAGCACAGCGTCCAGGATAAATTATGCTTTGATTAAGAATGCCACAATTGGGCTTACGGTAGATTCTTTAACTTTTAACGGGGCACCAAAATTATTGCTCTGCAACAGCACGGTAAAAAACATGACAGTAGCGGGCTTGGCAGGCTACCAGGCTAACATAGTTGTCCTTAACAACTTGTTCTATAACTGTGGGCAGTATTTAGTATATGGTGTAGGTGGTGGTAGTTACAACCTGAAGCAAAATACCTTTGCTGGATATAATCTGGAGTTTTCTAGAAGGACACCTGCGCTTTACTTTTCTGATTTTGGTAATGGGCGATCTGGCGATCTGAGTCTGGAAGTTTCTAACAACATCATTTGGGGCGTGCTGACTGAAGAGCTTTCGGTTGAAAAGAAAAGCAGTTTTGCCATTAACGCTAGTTTTAAAGCCAACTTGATCAAAACTACCTTACAAACTTATGGAGCCAATAATTTTCTAAACACAGATCCTAAGTTTGTAGATGCCGTAAACAACAATTTTAGACTGCAAACTGTTAGTCCGGCAATAAATAAAGGAATTTCTTTAACGGCAGATACGTATTATAATGACTTCTTATACAAGGATATGAACGGTGTAACCCGGGTATTCCCGTCTAAACTGGGTTGCTTTGAACACCAATAATTAAAATTTATTTTGGAAATATAAAAATAATCCGTTCCTTTGTTCTTGAGAGCGTTAATTTAGGAGTCGATAGTTCACGAAAGTGGTTATCGGCTCTTTTTTATTTAGAGAAATATTGATTGATTATGCGCTTGATCTCCTCTGGCTTAAATGGCTTTAAAAGATGTCCATTCATTCCTGATTCCTTAAATTTAATGTATTCAGTACTTAAGGTAGATGCCGTTAATGCAATTATTGGAACTTGCTTGTAATAATTACCTGGTAATTCCCTGATGATAGATGTGGTTTCGTATCCGTCTATACCGGGCATTTTAATGTCCATAAAGATGAGGTCGTACGCTTTCTTCATCACCATTTGAATGGCTTCTTGCCCGCTATTAGCGAAATCAACCACAAACCCCCATTTACTTATAATCCGTTTGGCAATTAAGATATTGATCTCATTATCGTCTACCACCAGTATTGATTTTCCGGCAAAGCTGGCAAATTGATTGTCTGGATTGGAATCCTCTATTACCCCGAATGCCTTTTCAAAAAATATGGTAAAAGAAAAAGTAGTGCCTATACCCTCGTTACTTGCTACCAGAATATCAGAATTATACAGTTTAAGGAGTTTTTTAGTAATGGCCAGCCCTAATCCAGTCCCTCCATACTTCCTCGAAATGTCAGTCTTTGCCTGTGTAAAGGTTTCGAATATATAGGATAGCTTATCTTCTGGTATCCCAATTCCGCTATCGCTAACCTGAAAAAAGACCTCAGCATTTTTATCATCCTGCCCCGCTAAGCTAATGCTGAGCGTAACCGTACCCTGCGCTGTAAATTTGATGGCATTACCCAGCAGATTCATGATTACCTGGTAAAGTCTGGTCGTATCTCCTAATACACGTTTAGGAAGATCTTTAGTAACAAGATTTAAGGCATTTCCTCTCTTCTCAGCACTTCCCCGTAAAGAACTTATAATATCTGTAGCAAGCGCTTTAATATCCATCGGAAGTGATTCCAGTTGGAGATGACCAGTATCAATCTTGGTGAAATCAAGAATGTCATTAATAATATTGAGCAGGTTTTCTGCAGAGAACTTAAGGATGTTGAGATCTTCCACCTGCGAAACTTTAGGATCGTTTTCTAATAATAGGTGGGTCATACCTATCACTGCATTTAAAGGCGTTCTAATCTCGTGACTCATTACAGAAAGGAACATTTCCTTTGCTTCGCTTAATTGCAGTGCCTTTTCTTTAGATTTTACCAGTTCCGCTTCTACCTGTTTGCGTTGAGTAATATCCGTAATCAGGTCAATTTGCCTTACTACCTGTCCTTTTTCATTAACAACAGGTGTATTTGCAACATTAAGCCATAAACGTTTCCCTTGCTTTGTAATTGCCTCCACTTCGATAACATAAGGCTCATTATTCCTGGCTTTACTTCTGGACGCTGAAATCAGTTCTCGCTGACTATCGGTATTGGCAATGACATTACCCAATTTCTCTCCTTGAAGTTCTGAAAGTGTATAGCCCGTTAATTTTTCCAGGCCATTGTTTATCCAAGTGGTGTTCCCGTTATTATCTGAAATGTTTACCCCGGTATTGGTCTGACTGGCCACCATAGACAACAGCTGAACCTCTTCTTCTGCATTCTTCTTTTCAGTGATGTCGATGATGATCTCTACTTCTATATCTACCTCGCCCTCATCAGTTAACACTACAGTGTTATAAATAGATAACCAGATGGGCTGCTTGTCTTTCCGGTAAGCCAGAAGGTCTACCGTGAACGATTGGTTGTGCTCAATCTGTTCTCTGGCTTTAGCCAATAATTCCAGATCACTTTTAGGCCCAATAATAAGATCGCCTAGTCGCTTCCCTTTCAGGTCCTCCATTGTAAAGCCAGTTATCTTTTCAAAGGCTGCATTTACCCAAGTTACGTGGTTATTGGCATCATTAATTACCACACCATTATTTACCTTACTGGCAACGAAAGACAGCTTCATGAGTTCGTTTTCAACCCGTTTGCTTTCAGTAATATCTCTTCCATAGGTATACCAGCGTTGACTTTTTACCACCATGTTCCAGCTTAACCAGCGTATTATTCCGGTTTTACTAACTATCCTGAAATCAATGTTAAAGCCCTTTACTTTGTCCCTAAGTCCATGCTCTATGGTTTGGCGTAGACGAACCTGATCTTCCTCATAACAAAAGCTCCACATACTTAAACCTGTGGCCTCCTGTGCTGTATATTCAAGTATAGTGGTTACGGCGTCATTGATAAAGATGATCTTACCTGAGCTATCCAGTATGCAATGAATTTCAGGAGAAACGGTAGATAGGCTTAGGATCTCCTCAAAATGATTGGTTTTGGCCTCCAAATCTACACTTTGCCTTTTTAAAGAAAGGTGGGTAATAATTTCCCTGGCAAGAATTCTTAAGCCTTCTTTTTGATCGTCAGACAAAGCATTTGGTTTGGTATCAAAAACACCAATCACGCCCAGCTTAAAACCATCCTGATCGATAAGTGGCGCACCAGCATAATAGCGCACATGCGGTACATTTACAACTCTTAGGTGATTAACGAAACGCCCATCAAGCAAGGTATCCTTTACTTCTAATAGGTCATCTCCTAAAATGGTGTGGTAACTAAACGACACATCTCTGGATTCATAAGTAGTTTTTACTCCAACAACGGATTTTACAAAAAGGCGGTCTTTATCGACCAGTGAGATCAGCGCGATAGGCACATTGCAAATTAGGGTAGCAAGTCTGGTAATGTTATCAAATGCTTCCTCTTGAGGAGTATCCAATATACCATACTGCCGCAACGCTTGAACGCGGTCATCTTCACTGGCTGAGGAATTTTTGCTACTTGTGGAGGACATTAATTACTTTTTAAAAGCTTGTTTTATTTGTATAAGGGGAATCTGCTAACTAATGCAATTACGCGCTCTTTAACTTGCTTCAAACTTTGCTCATCTTCAGGATTTGTAATCACCTGATCTATTAGATCAACGATTTGTTGCATATCAGCCTCCTTGAATCCCCTTGTTGTAATTGCTGCTGTACCAACACGAATTCCTGAAGTAACAAATGGAGATTTATCATCAAAAGGAACCATGTTCTTATTAACTGTAATGTCTGCTTTTTCCAAAGCTTGTTCAGCAACCTTACCGGTGATGTTCTTATTTCTAAGATCTATTAACATCAAGTGGTTATCTGTACCTCCTGATATGATACCGTATCCTTTTGCCATAAAAGCTTTAGCCATTGCCTGCGCATTGGCCTTAACCTGTGTAATATATGCTAAATACTCATCGCTTAAAGCTTCTCCAAAGGCGATGGCTTTTGCAGCAATGATGTGCTCTAATGGTCCGCCTTGTGTACCAGGAAATACTGCCATGTCCAATACAGATGACATCATCCTGATTTCTCCCTTAGGAGTTTTCAATCCAAATGGGTTTTCAAAATCCTTACCCATCATGATCATACCGCCACGGGGGCCGCGTAATGTTTTATGAGTAGTAGTAGTTACGATATGGCAATGCGGAAGTGGATTTGCAAGCAAACCTCTGGCTATCATACCCGCCGGGTGAGAAATATCAGCCATTACCAATGCACCAATTTGATCTGCTACTCTCCTAATGAAGGCATAATCCCATTCTCTGGAATAAGCTGATGCGCCACAGATAATTAGTTTCGGTTTTTCTGCAAGCGCAATTTCTTCCAGCTTGGCATAGTCAATTAATCCGTCTTCTTTCTTTACACCATAAAATAAAGGGTGATACAATTTACCCGAAAAATTAACAGGAGAGCCATGAGTTAGGTGACCTCCATGAGAAAGATCAAACCCAAGAATTTTATCTCCTGGTTGTATAACGGCTAGCATCACTGCTGCGTTTGCCTGCGCACCTGAATGCGGCTGTACATTTACCCATGCCGCACCAAAAAGCTTCTTAGCACGCTCAATAGCAAGTGTTTCTATTTCATCAACCACCTGGCAACCTCCATAATACCTTTTACCAGGAAGGCCTTCGGCATATTTATTGGTTAAACAAGAGCCGGCTGCTTCCATTACCTGCTTGCTTACAAAATTTTCTGAAGCAATCAGTTCAAGCCCGTTTTCTTGGCGGTCCAATTCTCTGTCAATCAATTCAAAAATTGTAGTATCTCTAGTCATTTATTCAAAGTATATTTTTGTAAAATTAATGATTTTCCTTCTTAATTTGATAACTAAATAGCTTACTTTGTAGTTCTATTCGATAAATGCTGCATGGAAGACACCAACGGTCCATTTTTACCCAACATCAATTACCCTGCTGATTTGAAGCAGTATGCTGAACAGGATCTGGAACAAATATGCCAGGAACTTCGCCAGTATATTATTGATGTGGTAAGTGTAAACGGAGGCCATTTCGGTGCCAGTTTAGGCGTAGTAGAGCTTACCGTTGCCTTGCATTATGTATTAAACACACCTTACGATAAGCTGGTCTGGGATGTAGGTCATCAGGCTTACGGTCACAAGATTTTAACCGGCCGTAAGTCCAGATTTCATACCAATAGAATCCTTAATGGCATTAGTGGCTTTCCAAAGATCAGCGAAAGTGAGTACGATACTTTCGGCGTAGGCCACTCTTCTACTTCTATTTCGGCGGCATTGGGTATGGCTGTAGCTTCTCATTATAAAGGCGAAACAGGTCGCCAGCATGTGGCAGTGATTGGTGATGGAGCAATGACAGCAGGCCTTGCTTTTGAGGGCTTAAACCACGCAGGTATTGAAGACTCTAACCTGTTGGTGATATTGAACGACAATTGCATGTCCATTGACCCTAACGTAGGGGCATTAAAGGAGTATTTAACCAGCATCACCATCTCAAAATCTTACAACCGTTTTAGGGATGATATTTCAAGTGTATTGATTAAGCTTTCTGAGCTTGGACCTAATGCGCATAAGTTTGTTAAGAAAATTGAGAAAAGCATAAAGGGCACCCTACTTAAACAAAGTAATTTGTTTGAAGCGCTTAACTTCAGGTACTTTGGCCCGGTTGACGGGCACGATGTAGTGCGGCTGGCACAGATCATTAAAGAGCTTAAAGACATTCCAGGACCAAAGCTTTTACATTGCGTAACTGTTAAAGGTAAGGGTTTCGCCCTGGCAGAAAAAGATCAGACCAAATGGCATGCGCCGGGTCTGTTTGATAAGATTACCGGGGAGATTAAAAAGTCTGTTAATGATAAACCACAGCCTCCTAAATATCAGGATGTATTTGGCCATACACTCGTTGAGCTTGCCAAAGAGAATAAAAAGATTGTAGGAATTACCCCTGCCATGCCTTCTGGTTCTTCCATGAACATCATGATGAAAGCGATGCCAGATCGCGCTTTTGACGTGGGTATTGCTGAGCAACATGCTGTAACATTTTCTGCAGGTTTGGCTACACAGGGACTTGTTCCTTTCTGTAACATCTACTCCAGCTTTATGCAACGGGCGTATGATCAGGTGATTCATGATGTTGCTATACAGAACTTAAATGTGGTTTTTTGCTTAGACCGTGCCGGACTTGCGGGTGCCGATGGTTCTACACACCATGGAGCTTATGATCTTGCCTTTATGCGTTGCATTCCACACATGACCGTTTCTGCTCCTATGAACGAGGAGGAGCTGCGTAACTTAATGTATACTGCACAGCAGGAAAACATGGGGCCATTTGTTATACGATACCCGAGAGGTAGTGGTATGATGACCGATTGGAAACGCCCTTTTAAAGCAGTAGAAGTTGGCAAGGGCCGTAAGATATGTGATGGCGAAGACTTAGCTATTCTTACCATTGGTAACGTTGGTAATTTTGCTGTAGAAGCTTGTAAAGAATTAAATAGCGAAGGCATCCACCCTGCTCATTACGATTTACGCTTTGTAAAGCCAATAGATGAAGTATTATTACACGATGTATGCAAACGCTATAAAACCATTATTACGGTAGAAGATGGCTGTTTACAAGGTGGAATGGGAAGTGCAGTACTTGAATTTATGGCCAACAACAATTATAGCCTTCAGGTAACGAGATTGGGAATTCCAGATGAGTTTATAGAACATGGTGAACAGGCAGAGCTTTGGGCATTGTGCAAATACGACACTAATGCCATCATCAATGCAGTACGAAAATCTGCCGTAAGCAGAACAACAAAAACAATGGCTTCTTAGACAAAAGTAGTCCATGCAGATAAAAATCCGCATGGATTGAAAATATTTAGGCTATGCCCACAAATTAGATGGATATACTCCTTCTTCTGTTAACTTTTGCAATTGTGCCTTTACTACAGGGGCATCTTCTTTAAAAGTAACACCAAACCATTTTGCCTTGGTAGGAATCATTTTAACTACTCCATTACCAGAATTGATTAAAGTATCTGCTACTTCTGGAATCAGGAACTCTGCTTTAAGGTCTTTGTTTAAATTAGCATCAAGGAATTTATAATATTCTCCTTCGCTCCAGTTAACAAAGGCAGGTGTAAAGCAGAAAAAGTTCATGCTTACTTTAGTATCTAAAGGCAATTCCTTTTCCCTATTCCCTTCTTTTGTGATGGCCTTACCGTCTTGTTTAAAGATTTCTTTTCTTTCAATGATGCCAGTTACATTACCAGAAGCATCTACGCTAATCTCGCCACGGGTTACTGATCCGTTATCACTCAATGTATTTTTTAATTCATAGCCCAAACTCGCATATTTCCCATCTGCTGCTGCTGTGCTCAGGAATTCATAAGCTAGCTGGAATGCCTCAAAGCCATAAAAATCGTCTGCATTAATTACAGCAAAAGGCGCGTCAAGTGCGTCTTTAGTACACAATAATGCGTGTTGTGTGCCAAATGGTTTTGCTCTTTCTGCTGGTAAGCTTCGGCCTCCAATAAATTTATCAAGGCTCTGATATACGTAGTCCAACTCAATCTTTCCTGTTAACTTTGGCTCGATGGCTGCTTTAAAGGATTCAGCAAATTCTTCCCTGATGATGAAGATAACCTTTCCGAAGCCTACCTTGATAGCGTCATAAATGGAATACTCCATAATGGTTTCTCCTGATGGACCAAAAGATTCTGTTTGTTTATTTCCGCCATAACGGCTTGCCATTCCGGCAGCTAAGATTACTAAAGAGGGCTTCATTTCAGACATTTTACGAGTTTTTTATTTTATGACTAAAGATATGGGGTTTATTGGAATAAAAGTAATCATGAGGGACAATAAAACGCTTTACCCTCTTGTAATACTGCGGCGGTTCAGGTGTCATGCATGAAATCTTTTAATCTCAATGCCATCCCTTCATCTCGTTTAAACTCAGTACTTTATTCGATTTCATTAAGGTATTAATATCCTCATTTTTATTGAATTTAAAAGTAAGTTCCGACCAACCCATGAAAAATGTCCACTTAGGCTGTTCTTTTAATATACTTAAAGTCGGTAACGTCTGGCATTCTCCAATAGCGATCGGTTTCCCTAAACCCGTCTTAACCATAATGTTGTATTTCTCTTTACTAAAGCCTGTCTTGTCGTCATAAATATCAAGAGCAACAACATCCCAATATGCATCTCCCGGGTTATAACTGAGTACATCACTGGCCAGTGATCCAAAATCCTGAATATCCCAAACCCATATCAGGTTGTTTAATCCCTTTGTCTTTGTCAGGTAATCATGCGTAAGCTGGTATAACTTTCTGGTACCATTCGCTCCTGGTCTACCACCCCACCAGAAACTCCCTTGATTCATTTCATGAAGCGGCCGAAACAACACCTCCATTTTCTTATCCTTCAATTGTTGCAAATAACCTGCAATTTCATCCATTAACACCTTCCATCTCGTATTAATAACACTTCCATCCGTAAGCAATAGCTTCCATTGCTCATCTGTCAGTTTACTTAATACACCATTTTTATCCCAGCCGCAAGGCTGTTCCAAAGCAGGATTACAGGAATGCCACATGATATTAATTAAAGCACCTTTTTGCCATTGTTTGGCAGCTTCATCAATCATGACTTGCCTGTTGGCAATGTTATCCGCCTGAAAAAGAAAATCACCACTCCATAATCCGGGATATTTTCCGGTGATTTTAAAAACCTCGTTAGTCCATGCCGCAGGCCGCTTATTTGGCTCACGGTTGTGGATCCCAAATACCGTTTGCTTCCCGGAGATCCTTTTAAGATATTTTAAAACTGATGGATTCTGCCGACTAAAACTCGGCAAGGCCGTAAGCATTAAGCCGGCAAGAAAAATATTTAAGAAAAGACCTTTCATGTTATCAAAAACCCAATGTACAAAAAAAGTCCCGGCATAAGGCCGGGACTTCTTATGTCATATTTATTAATTATTGACCTTTACAAGCCTCAATCAACAACATTTTGTTGTAAGCAGGGCTCTTAGAGCCTAAGAAATCATTGTCACCAACAACCGTACTCATATCAGCAGCAGTAATCGGCCTATTACTAACTACTTTAACCTGAGTGCCCCAGTTTGCTTTGAAGTCATAAGACGATCCAATTTTTAGGTTAGTTGTTTTAAACGCACCTTTAACTGCAGTACCCAATAAAATATATTGACTATCTGGAGCACCAACTGGCTTGTAGAACAAATCAAAGTTTGGAACTATAATTGTTCCCTTACCTGGACAGTTTACATTTAGCAACAAGGATACAAAGTCTAAAGGAGTACCAGGATCATTAACGGTAATGGTTAATCCTGTACCAGCACAAGGATTGTCGATTTTACCGCCGCCTAACACAGCGAAGGGGGCAACAAAGTCATGAATCACATAATTAACCGCGATTGGAGGCAAGCCCGGAAGCGTTATTGAAGAGCCGGCTCCAATTTCAATTGGATAACTACTCAATATTGATCCGTCATTATCAACTGTTTCTAAAGTTACAATCTTTTTCGCAGCATTTAGTAACCATGGAGCTGCTATAGTAGCAATTGGATTAACGCAATTGGGTGTTTTAATCACCTCGCCAATAATAAACACAGTTAAGTGATTGGTTTGAAAACTGATAGACAGTTTACCCGCTGCGTTTACCACAGTTCCAACAGTTTCATATTTAAACTGCCCGGTTGAAGTTTGATAGCTATAAACAGACAATTGATCACCTCCTTTAAGCTTCACACCAGTCGATTGTGGCACAAAGTCAGGGTTCAGTTCCATTGCTATACTAATAGGTGTACTGAAATTCTTAACTTCCGAACCTCCAACAAACATTCTAATATCTGTAAAGCCCGCAGGAAGGAAGAAAGCGGAGCTTGTATTTCCACTGGCATCAACTACATTAGGTGCACTTAGTTTTCCACCTGGGAAAAGATTGATTGCTGCTGGATCATCAGCATTATAATTGATAGCCTGAGCTGTTAATGTTCCGCCTACTAATGTTGCACCTGATGCATCTTTAAACTGTACACCAGCTGGGATACTGATCGTAGTTTGTTCTTGAACAGCTCCTAAAACAGGTGTTGAAAAAGAAGTACTTGCAGTTGTTGCTCCAGTTGGAGATAAAGGAATCTCCTTTACCACTACCGTACTCGCAGCAGTTGGTATAATAGTTTTAAGTAAAATCACATTAATAATCTGACTAAACTGGTTAACAGACATCTCTACAGGAATAAGCTTTGGCTCATATCCTGGAGCAGTAATGCTTAAATTAAAATTTATTTTCTTTGACGCTGTAGGAATTGCCTTAGGTTCAACACCCACTGCTATAATACCTCCTGGAGCCGGAATTGCTTTAGTACCAGAAAAATCATAAATGCTTGCAGCATCAGTACCCGTAACTGCAACATTCAAATTAGGTAATGTTTCACCGTTAGCACCCTTAACAATCACGGTAGCTTTGTATTTGATAACATCAGCATCAAATAACACATTAATTTCGTAGGCTGGATTCCTGCAACTATTAAACAGCAGTCCCACCAACATCATAAAGCTGAATAGTTTAGTAAAATTTTTCATATAATAATTATTAAGTAGAGATTATAAATTAAAGACCGAAGTTCAAATTGATTTGCAATACAGGTAAAAAGCGATAATAGGACATGTTTTTCTGTAGTTGCGCCTGATTACTCGTATTTAACGACAAATAGTTAGTTCCCGTTAGAGTTGCTTTAGGTTCTCCCATGTAGTAAGCACCAATTGCAAAACCTATATTGAAAGCCTTTTTAGGAAATACATTCTCGAAACCGAAACCAAGATACGGTGCAACCTTATCCCATTTCACACCACCATAAAGTTGCCCAAGATCAGCACTTGGAATCAGAATATCACCATACTTATAAGTACCGCGGTAGCTAACTACAACATCACCTTTTGCTTTCCAGAAATAACCCACTCCAGCAGTAACTACCACCTTACTGGATAAACCTTCTTCTGAAAGGAAAGGATGGAAATCAAGCATTAGATGTGCATTCGCAAAATCTGCGTCAAAATCTACATCAGTAGGCTCAGACCTAACTCTATAAACACCTTGTCCGCTAATAGGAAGAATACTTGCGCCAACACGGGCAGCAAAAACAGGTGTTGGTGCATATTTTAAATCTAAACCGACACCTTGTGTGGCAATTGTTGCGCTAATTGTTACTTCACTTCGCTTTACAGCTTCAAGAGCGGATTTACTTTGGGATTTTGCCTGTGAATAGACAGTCAAAAGTGCACCCAAACTCAAAATAGTAATTGTTCTTTTCATAATTAATGATTTAGAGAGTATAATAGTAATTGTTTAATAATTTTTTTTTATTTATTCTTAAAAAGAATTTTTTTCATTATATAAGCGAGCAAAACAGTTAATTTTTTTTGCTAAGTTAATCATTTTCATGTTATTATCATTGTTAAATCTCAAAATACTTGTGCTTTTTTTTAAAAAACACTTTGGATTAATATGCGTTCTTATGGCTAAACAAAACTTGCCATAGAGTTAAAAATGCGATCTTACAATCTAATAGCATCGACCAATTTTCCATATACCAGATATCGGCCTCCACTCTCGCTTCCATGGAGCCCTCTTCATTTGTTTCTCCTCTGAATCCACTTACCTGTGCCCATCCTGTTATTCCGGGTAGTACAAAATGCCTAACCATAAATTGATCGATCAGGCCTGAATATTCGGCAGTGTGCTGAATCATGTGTGGTCTCGGTCCAACAACTGACATTTCGCCCATTAAAACGTTGAAAAATTGTGGCAATTCATCTAAGCTAGTACTTCTCATAAATGCGCCTATCTTAGTTATTCTATCGTCATTCTTTACTGCCTGTTTCTGGTCTGAATCAGAATTTATCCGCATACTTCTGAATTTCCAACACCAAAATGGCTTATTGTCTTTTCCTGAACGCCATTGTTTAAAAAAAACTGGCCCGTCGGATTCCAGTTTGATCAGCAATGCCAATAACGGAACCAGCCAACTCATAATAAACACAAATACTATTAATGAGAAAATAACATCAAAGCCGCGTTTCAGTACCTTATTGTGTATATTCTCCAAAGGCTCCGCCCGGGGACTAATCACTGGAAAATGCCCTAGCATCCGTACATTTACATGTTTCTTAAAATAGTCTTTTACATCGGGAACCAATTTAAAGCGAATCATCTCTCTATCAGCTTCACGCATTAACTTATTTATCTTTTCAATTGCCCGATCGGGTAAGGCGCAGTAAATTTCTTTAACGTTGTATTCCTTAACATAAGAAATACAATCGCTAACCTTGCCCAAAATCCTAACATGCCCTGCTTGCAGCCCAGGTTTGTCATCAAAAAAGCCTACTACCCTATAACCCATGGATATTTTGCTTTCCATAATTTGGCTTAGCTCAACACCTACAGGGCCGGCTCCGACAATTACAATCCTAGTATATTCCATTAACCTTGTCCTATGAGATCTTCTCAGCAACAAAAAACATATCTTACCACCCAAAAACAGTGGTAAAAAAATAAGATTCATATATAAAATAATTTTGCCTGTCATTGTGAAATCCGGAATAAGATACACCAGACAGCAGATCAATACGACAAAAAAGAATAAAGAGCTTACCGCTTGTCTTATTGTTGGGACAGCGTCTTTAGTAAAAATATCGTGATACAATCTGGTAATCTGAGTCACATTGAACCAGATAAAATTGATTAGTAGTATATGTACTAAACTGACATGATGCATATCTACCATATCCTCCGGCCAAAATGTAATCAGGTAAGCAAAATAACCAGCTAGATTCACGAGCGCTAGATCCACAAGAATACTGATCATTCGGTAATAAGAACCGTACTTTTCTGTCATTGAACCGCTTAACTTATTGTGTGCTTCCTTCTATCCTGTTGATAGTTAATATATCCCTAGCATTCAAAGATAAACTAATTTCACAGCAAAAATGGCAAAAAGCATTCAATAATAAATACCCACTGGTGGGTATTTATTACTTAATAAGCATTATCTTCTCCACGAATCATATTGATCACGGTCATAAAAACAATCTTAACATCCAACATACCTGTCCAGTTCTCTAAATAGTAAATGTCGTGTTCCACTCGTTTCTCCATTGCGCCATCCTCCTTTGTTTCACCTCTAAAACCATTCACCTGTGCCCAACCTGTTATTCCGGGTTTCATAAAATGTCTTACCATAAATTGGCTGATAATGGCCTTATATTCTTCAGTATGGCTTAACATGTGGGGTCTCGGGCCAACCACACTCATACTGCCATAAAGAACATTAAAAAACTGAGGCAATTCATCAATACTTGTTTTTCGCAAAAACCTACCTATTGGTGTAATCCGATCATCCTCCTTTGAAGCCTGTTTCAAATCACTAGATAAGTTAACCTTCATACTTCTAAATTTATAACACCAGAAAGCTTCATCATTACGCCCGCTGCGCAACTGCTTAAACAATACAGGCCCTTTGCTTTGTAACTTGATCAATATTGCTATCAGCGGAAACAACCAGCTTAAGAGAAAAACAATTACCAATAAGCTAAAAACTACATCAAAAGCACGTTTCTTAAATCGGTTTCCCATTATCTCTAGCGGCTCATTTCTAAGTGTAATAATAGGAAACTCCCCACCCATATAATTAATGGTATATGGAGCCGCTAGTGTGCCTGCAATATCTGGTATAAACTTTAACCTCAATAAATATTTATCTGCTTCATGAACCAAATCATGTATCGCAGCCATTTTTTCCGGAGCGATAGAAACATACAGATCCTCTACGCCATCTGCCGCAGCTAATTCCATCTCAGCAACTGCTATATCTGCTGCTACTTTATTTTCTGCAGAATAAACACCTGGATGATCTACTATGAAACCATAAAAATTAACATTCCTTTGCTTTTCTAAATAAGCTGCTATCCGCTTACCTGTAGGGTTGTTACCCATTACCGCAATTTTTTTAGTTACATGAAACTTCTTGACCAACAGGAGCTGGATTACAGTGCCTAAAAACCTGTTAATGACAAAAGCAATAGCAAGCATTCCATAGAAGACCAACAAGAATGTTCTTGAAAATTCATTGTCTCTCAAAAACAGTAAATAAAGGGAAAACAGCACAAAGTGTACTAAAACACACCTCCAGGTTCCTCGGTAAATTCTTTCTACCCGGCGTGCGCCATATTCCGTATACAAACCAAAAAGCAATGCATTAAATAACCATATTAGGTTGCATACCACTACATAATGTTGCAATAACTCGTACGAAACAAACCTTCCAAGGGAATTCGTGACAAAATAGGAAAGAAAATACACCAAATTAAGCATCAACACGTCTGTAACCGGCAGTATATATCTGAGCAGGTAAAGGTATCGGGTCTGCATAGCTAAAAATTAATTGGACTTTCGCCAAATATAACTTTTTACCGCTCAAAATGAACGAAATAATCGATACCATAACATTAAAAAATGCATTAAACGCACTTTATTAAGATAAAGTTAAATCATCAGGTTATAAATACCATATGAATATTATTTATTGATCATTGTAAATTCCTTCAATAGCATCGAAGCAGATTTAAATACAATATAAACATCCGTTTTACCGGTCGAACTCATCAATTCTGCAACTCCATTTTTACCATCAGCTAAATTGGCTTTCCCAATTATAGGGCCATTTATAGAGCCCGTTCTAACTTCTATAATTCCTGAGGTAGTTTTTTCAGCTGACATAAAGCTTATTCTGGTTATCCCGGTAAGATCAACATTGCTCAATGCTAAATAAGCACCACTGCTTTTTGAACGCGCAACAGATCGATTTTCGTTAAATTCAATTTCGCTGTTCTTATCTGTATTGTTTACCAGCACTGTTGGGTTGCGCAACACAACAACATTTTCTCCAAACTGAGCAGGTGTTAATTTAGAACCTTTATCCTGGTAAGCCGCTCTAAATATAAAGCTTCCCTTATTTGGCGCACCGTCTTCTACATTTGTCATATAAGCACCAACGATAGGAAGGCTTTTCTTAACTTGTGTTGTATTACTTAGGCTTAGTATGTACTTTACAATAGTATTCAATTCGGAGGGTGCCATTCCGCTATGTGCAGGCATCATTGCATCTCCCCAAACACCGGATCCTCCATTGGTAACCTTCTTAACTAATGTGGCTTGCGCTGTGTTGCTGCCCTTGTATTTTAAAGCAACCTGTGTAAATGCTGGACCCAGGGATTTCGCATTTAGCATATGGCATGCATTACAGTCACTCTTTTTGATCAAGCCTTTCGCCACTTCATATTGCGCGGAGGTATCAAAATTATGTTGCTTCTGTGCAACAACAGTCATATCATAACCTTCTGATAAATAATTGATAGAAACTGAAACGGCTGATGGCAAAATTCTTTTGCTAGCCAAACTTCCATCTTCTTTATCATTCACACTTACCGAATAATTAACCGTACTTCCCGGAAAATAAAAGCTGGAATTCCCTTTTGTAAAGTTAAACTTAACTTCTGGCACTGCATTTCCAGCAACTATTTCAACAGATTTACTATTCTTCGCTCCTGAAGGATCGGTAACAGTTAAAGTTGCCTTATATACACCTGCCGAGCTTAGCGTGATCAACGGATTTTCCTTAGTACTGCTTTGCTTAACTATTCCTGCTTTAGTAATCTTCCAATCGTATTTTAATAAGTCGCCATCAGAGTCATTTGTACCGGCAGACGATAATTGAACGTTCAGCGGTAAGGCTCCTGCAATTTTATTTGCTGCTACCTGCACTGCTGGTTTACGGTTACCTCCGTTATATTCAATTTTAATTAACTCCGCTTCAGGCAAATCTTTAAAATAGCCATTCCCATATTCCAAAACATACAAACTGCCATCCTGACCAAATTTCATATCTATCGCGCCATGCAACTGAAGGTTTGGTAAAAATCTTTCCATACCCACATATTTGCCATCAGCATCAAAAGTTACCGACATAATCCATCCACGCACCCAGTCTGTGATCAGCCATTTCCCTTCGTAATATACAGGAAAAAGGCCTTTTGCATTTTTAAAGTCACCCTGATGAAAAACAGGCCCACCTACAGCGCTTCTACCACCGCTTCCCAGCTCAGGAAACTCTTCACTAACTGCATAAGGATACCATATAAATGGATATACTACTGGCGGCAACACATTTAAACCTGTATTGTTAGGCGAATTATTTACCGGCTTTAACGGATCCCACCATTCTCCAGATTCTTTGGTTGCAAAATTATAATCCCGATAGGCCTCTTTACCATTAAAATATGGCCAGCCATAATTGCCCGCCTTTTTTGCAATATTAAATTCATCATAAGAACGCGGACCCCTCAGGTCTGAAGAGTTCGATCCATCAGGCCCAACCTCACCCCAAAATAGCCAACCTGTCTTTGAATCAATAGTTAGCCTCCATGGGTTTCTATTGCCCATTGTATAAATTTCAGGCCTAGTCTTCGCGGTACCTTTTGGGAATAAATTTCCCTCCGGTATGGTATAGCTTCCATCTGGTTCAGGATGTATTCTCAATATTTTACCCCTCAAATCATTGGTATTTCCTGAAGATTTCTGCGCATCACGAGGATATTCTCCCGGGCGCTCATCTATTGGCGTAAACCCGTCCGACGAACGTGAGAAGGTATTATCGCCAGTACTTAGCAACAGGTTTTTATTCTTATCAAACAATATACCTCCACCCACATGGCAGCATTCTTCACGTTGTACCACCACATCCATTACTTTCTTTTCAGTAGCCATATTTAGCTTCCCGCCTGTCCAGGTAAATCTCGACAACCGGTTTACAGCAACGTCTTTCGGGGAATAATACACATAAATCCAATGGTTGCTCGCATAGTCCGGATCAAGGATCATACCTTGTAAGCCATCCTCACCTTCAGAGTGTTCTCCGCTCTTGCTCACATATTCTCTGCTTACAGAAAACTCAGCAATAACTTCCAGCTTGTTCGTAGCTGGGTCATATAACTTCATTTTTCCTTTACGTTCTGCGTACAATACTTTACCACCGTCCAATATCTGGAATTGTATAGGCTCTTCCAGCTTTTGCTGCAAAACTACTTTAGTAAAACGGTTGTCATCAGGCTTTGCGGCCGACTGCCCCAACACTCCATTTCCTGAAACCAGCAATAATACAGGTACAATTAGCTGTTTCAAAGAACTCCACCTTTTCATAGTCATTAATTTTGTTTAGTTATTATGTTACGAAAATTCACAGCACTTGCAGCCACATCCTTGCTATTACTTTCCCAGTTGTATTCATATTCTGCAGAAATTCCACCTTTAAAATTTTGTCTTTTCAATTCAGCAATTACAGCTGGAATGTTAGAAACGCCTTCTCCCCAGTGCACATCGTGACCACCTGGTCCCTTTTCATGAAGATCTTTCATGTGCGAATGTAATACGTGACCTTCCAATAATTTCAAACAAGCTACCGGATCTAAACCTGAACGCACCCAGTGACCGATATCTGCACAGGCGCCAATACGTTTGCTTTGTCCCTTAATCGCTTTTAATACAATCTCCGGGCTCCAATAATGTGACGGATTTGGATGATTGTGTATCGCTAAGTTAATTTGATACTTATCGCAAAGCGTAGAAATGAAAGGTATAAATTTCTCCTCAGGCTCAGAAGTAATGGTCTCAATACCCATTGCTTTGGCAAAATCAAATAATTTTACCCATTCTGCTTCAGATCCTGCTCCGGTAACACCAAAAGCGATCAATTTTACATTCGCAGCTTTCAACTTATCCAACACTGCTTTCCTGGTTACGTCATTCATTTCCGGACCCATTTTACCGGCAATGCCACCGCCTATTTCTTGTGTTGGAAAAGCCTCTACATACCTAAGGTCACAGCTGTCAATTTTTCTTACCGCATCAAAAAACGTAAATATGCGAAAAGTATAAGCTTGTGAGCCAAGCTTCCAGCCAAGTTTGGCCTCAGGATGTGTTATTGAAGGTTTTTTTGTGCCAGAATTCATGCTCTTACAGGCGGCAAAGCCCAGCATAACTAGTAGCATCATACTAATTTTGGTAATCGTTCTCATGTTAAAAGGTTTCATATTGTTGTGTTAAATTTTAATTATTTCTCAATTTCAATTTGGCAAACTGAATATACGCGTTTTAGCCGTCTCATTTTCTTTTAGGATTAAAAATCGCTAGGGCCACTCTAGAATCGGCGCAACCGTAATAAAGCATATACCTCTTTTTAAAATAAACCAGTCCCTCAATAAAAACAGTACCGGCAGGGTATTGTCCGCTTTTCTCAAACGAGGCTGTCGGCACCATAAAAGGTTTGTCAAGCCTGGTAATGTACTTCCCAGGGTCATTCTTACTAAAAAGCATTTGTCCAGCGCAATAAGAATTCGCTGTATAATTCGGGTCGCTGTCTGGCCCCGAAATATTTTTACCATTGTACATCAGTACGATGCCTTTGTCAGTGAGTATTGCTGGCGGCCCACACTCTGTAAGGTGACTATCAAAAAAACCTTTTCTAGGCGAGGCTAATATTTTTAGTTCTCCGTTACTTTCCGTAACTGGCTTCCAATCTACCAAGTTGTCAGATGTAGCTGCATATACGTGGTTCTCGCCCCAGTACATCCAATATTTCCCCTTAAACTTTGTGATTACCAGCCTACCATTTTTCAGTGTGGTTAAAACCGAGGCGGATTTTGAGGCAATATCATGGAATTTCCCGTTATAAGCATCCTGAAATATCGGGCCATGTTTTTTCCAGATTAGCAAATCCTTTGAAGTTGCTGAGCCCAATCTGGGAATTTTTTTGTTCCATTGTGTGTATAAAATCAGGTAGGTACCATCTTCAGTTACCGCAACTCTGGGGTCTTCACAACCACCCGTCCATTCAAACTCCTTCTGATCATCCTTACCTGGAAAAAGAACAGGTGCAGGTTTGCGCAACATTACAATACCATCTGTACTTTCAGCCAGGCCAATTCTAGACGTACGACTACCAATACCTACACCCGATTTGTCCTCAGCCCTATACAGCACGTAAATCTTTCCGTTCCTAACCGTTGCCGCCGGATTAAAAGTGTCATTATTCTCCCAGTCCAGATCTTTTTCCTGCATCGGATCATAGAATTTCGTATCAGCTTTAGGCGCAATAACTGGATTTACGCCCAGCGGACGAATAAAGGGTCCCAATGCCCATACAGGCAATTTGGCAATAGGTGTTTGTGCCTGTACCTGCACAAAAAGAAAAATGGCAAATAATGTAAATAGTCTTTTCATAATCATCTTAATTAATTCCCCAGGTTTTATTAGGTGTACTTCCCATCACTAGTTCCAGTTTTCCACCCGCAACAATGTCTTTGTGGTCTATATAGGAATGTGTGTAGGGCTTTCCATTTAATTTGGCCGCCTGGATGTAAATATTTTTAGGGCTATTATTAGCCGCAATAATGCTAAACTGCCTGCCTTTGTAATAGCTTTGGTCAAGTTCCAAATCAATCCGGCTAAACACCGGACTAGTCAGTTCATACCTCGTACTCCCTGGAGTAATTGGATGGAAACCACTTGCCGCAAGTACATACCAGGCGCTCATCTGCCCTACATCCTCGTTCCCCACCAATCCTATTACAGAATTATGATACGCTTTGGCGCATATCGCACGAGTCCATTTTTGGGTTAGCCAAGGAGTCCCTAATTTATTAAACAGAAAAGGGATGTGGTGTACCGGCTCATTGGCCTGATTGTAATAATTGTTCCACATCATATCATCCGGCACTTTGTCAAAAAAATTAGTCAGGTCGGCAAGTGTTTTTTTTCTACCACCCATTAAATTGACCATACCGGCTACATCCTGCGGTACAAACCAGCCTTGCTGGTAAGGATTAGATTCTACACAGCCATAACCTTGGGTCATCCTGCCGTCCTTAGGCCAGGCTTCCCAGCTTCCATCTGCATTCTTGGGTCTAAACCAACCGTTTTGCGGATCCCATATATTTTGATAAGACTTAGAGCGTGCTAAATATTTTTGCTGATCGGCAGTTTTACCCAAGCCTTTTGCCAACTCAGAAACACACCATTCAAAATAGGCATATTCAAGGGTAGTAGAAATACCTCCGGCATTGCCTTTTTCTCCATTCCCAAATTTCTCTACACTGTTAGCGGCTAGCTGATAACCTTTATTCACATCAAAATTCCTGATCCCTTTTGCATACGCGTCGGCCATTACAGAAACAGCAGGATTACCAATCATACAGCCGCTATAGGCATTTAAAAATTCCCAGCGCTCCAGGTAATCCTTGTTCTTTTCACCAGCCAGGGTGATTAGCGAATTAACCATATCGTTCACCAGTGTAGGGTTAATTACGGTTTGCAATGGCATTTGACTTCTAAATACATCCCACCCACTAAAGATAGTGCGCTTTGTAAACCCTTTAGATTGATGTGCTTTTCCATCACCTCCAATATAATTGCCATCCGCATCCTGAAAAATACGCGGATCTATCTGGGTGTGGTACATTGCGGTATAAAATACGGTTCGTTCCTCTTCTGAGCCTCCGGTTATTTTTATTTTCGAAAGCGATGCATTCCACAGTGCTTTTGCCTCAGTCCGCACTTTATCAAAATCCCAATCCTTAATATCTGTTTCTAAATTATTTTTCGCACCTGCGATGCTTACGAATGAGATGCCTGATTTTACCAAAACCTCTTCGTCTTTGGTCGTTTCAAACTCCGTATAAAAGCCAAGATGTTTTCCTTCCTGTTCTTTCACCATTTCGGTCACCTTCGCATTTGCGATCAGCAATTGATATTTTTCACTGGTCACGTCTTCACGCTTCCTGCTCCAGTTGGCAGGTATATCAGCCAACCATACGCCATACTTTTTAAGTGGCTTGCTAAATTCTGCATAAAAATAAACGGTGTAATCTGCATTTCCATCTCCATTACCCCAACCACCGCCCTCGGGCGTACATTTCATATACCCCTCAATGGCATTGCTGCCAACTACCTTTACCGATTGGATGGAAGATGTACCCCCAACGCGCCTGGCCAGGTCAATCTGAATTCTGGATTGCTTATTTTGAGGAAAAGTAAACCTCAGCATACCGCTTCTCCGTGCCGCTGTAGCTTCAGCCTTAATGTGGTCATCTGTTAGCACTACGGAATAATAACCGGCACTCGCCTTTTCGCTAGTTTTATCGTAACCAGACCGGTAGCCTAGTTCAGGATGATCCTGATTGCCTGATGCTGTAAATAGCTTACCTGTAGTTGGTGTTACTAAGAAATTCCCAAGGTCCCCATACCAGCCAATACCACTCATCTGGGTAAAGGCAAAACCCTCTATAGTAGGATGCTCACTGCTATAGCCAGAACCATTATCGCCACCTGTTATCGTATTCGGACTAACCTGTACCATTCCGTATGGTGTAGTAGCGCCCGGAAAAGTCTTCCCCAAACCATGCAAAGAGCCCGCAGCTTTTTCACTTGTACTTGCACCTATCATGGGGTTCACATAATCTGCAGGAGTTTTCATATTGGGCTTAGTAAAAGCAGCAAGTGCCGCAACAGCCATAAATCCGATTAAAAATTTAGAATAGGTCATTACATTTGGTTACACGTTCAGTTGTACCAAAACACGATAGTGTAATTAATACACTATAAACATAGCAATAATGTATTTCAAAATGCGATGAATTTGCAGATTTAAATTATTTCTTTTATTATTTCCGTGCTAACAAACAAGCCTATCAGTCTAAAATCCTCAACTGCTTTATTAGTACGACCGGAAGCAGTACAAGAACCCAAAATATTATCCACTGCAGAAATAATCTTACTACTGGGTACAGTTATTTTTGCTTCTACCGCTCCACCCGCCATAATGGCAAAAGGTGCTGATGTATTGGAACTGATGCTTATCGGACTAGTAGTTTTATTCCTCAGGCGATAGCCAGTTCCCGGTAATGTAGAAGGCAGGATCAACCCCTTTGACAGAACATCCTTAGTAGGCGTTAGATTCACCCCTTACAATGTTTATCACAGTCATGAAAATGATTTTCACATCTAAGTTTCCTGTCCAATTTTCTAGGTACCAAATGTCGTGGCGAACGCGATTTTCCATAGCAATATTCTCTTTAGTCTCGCCTCTAAAACCGTTCACCTGAGCCCAGCCAGTAATACCAGGTTTGGTATAATGTCTCACCATAAATTGGTTAATAATGGCTTTGTATTCTTCCGTATGACTCAACATGTGGGGCCGCGGACCAACAACGCTCATATCACCAAACAGTACGTTAAAGAATTGCGGCAACTCATCCAGGCTGCTTTTGCGTAAAAACTTACCAAAAGGAAAAATACGACTGTCACCTTTAGTGGCTTGCGCGTTGTCGCTCGCTGCATTCACGTGCATGCTTCTGAATTTATAGCACCAAAAAGGTTCATCATTCCTACCACTGCGCATCTGTTTAAATAAAACGGGGCCTTTACTCTGTAATTTAATGATGACAGCAATGATGGGCAACAGCCAGCTCAATATGAAAATAATCACCAACAAGCTGAAGACTACATCGAAAGCACGTTTTTTAAAGCGGTTACCAATATCTTCCAGCGGTTCATGTCGCAGTTTAATCACCGGAAATTCTTTACCAATATAATCAATCACATAAGGCACCTTTAATGAGCCTGCGATATCCGGAACCAGCTTTATCCTCAAGCAATATTTATCAGCCTCGCGTACCAGAACATGGATTTTACCCATACGCTCAGGTGGCACAGAAACGTACATTTCAGTAACACCGTCATTTGCTGCGGCCTCCATTTCGGCAACCGCCACTTCAGAGAGCAATCCGGTCTGGTAATTATAGCCGTTGTCATTATTACCAATAAAACCATAGAAACTGATGTTACGTTGCCTTTTAAAATACTCTGCCAGGCGCTTTCCGGTTGGGTTCATGCCCATAACTGCAACTTTATTGGTCGCATCTAACTTGTTGATCACCACAAATTGGAAAACAGTTCCAATAAACCGATTTAAGGCAAAGGCGAAGGTGAGCATGAGGTAAAACACCAAGATAAAAGTACGGGAAAATTCCGCGTCCCGTTCATAAAGCAAGTACAGGGAAAACAATATAAAGTGAGAAAGAATACTTCTCCAGGTTCCCCTGTAGATTCGTTCCAGCTTCCTTGCGCTAAATTCAGAATATAAACCAAAGAAGAGGGCGTTAAACAACCATAATAAATTACAAATCACTGCATATTGTTGGAATAGTGGATAAGAAACCCACTTTCCAAAATAGCCCGTAATGTGATAAGAACCCCAGTAAACCAGGTTTAGCATCATTAAGTCGGTAATCGGTAAGACGTACTTTAAAATGTATAGGTAGCGCGTTTGCATATAATTACATCAAATATAGTATTTATTTCTATTGATCTGTAATACAGGCTTTAAAAACAAAACTAAATTTTCTTTAGTTAACATGCTCTTAACTAAAAAATAATACTAGTTTAGCATATAAATAAACCTTAATCAAACAACAAACCTAAACCACCATGAAAATCGTTATCTTATCAATCGCAATCCTTTATGCAGCTTTTTGGGTATGGCTTTATTTCCAGGCAAAAGCAGCAACTATACAGGAAGATTAATCAATTAAAGCTGATCAATTATTTGATCAGCTTTAATAAATATTGTCCGTAGCCACTTTTAACCAATGGTGTAGCTACCACGCGCAGCTGTTCCGCATTAATAAATCCCATTCGGTATGCAACCTCTTCAATAGCGCCAATCTTTAAACCTTGTCTTTCCTCTATTACCTGAACAAACTGCCCAGCCTGCATTAAAGAGTTGAAAGTACCGGTATCCAGCCATGCCGTACCGCGACTCAACACACCAACTTTTAACTTGCCCTGTTCCAGGTAAACCTTGTTTACGTCTGTGATTTCGTATTCACCGCGGGGCGAAGCCTTGATATTCCTGGCGACCTCAACCACACTATTGTCGTAAAAATACAATCCCGGAACTGCGTAATTAGATTTAGGCTCCAGTGGTTTCTCTTCAATTGAAATGGCTTTTTTATTGGCATCAAATTCCACTACCCCATAACGTTCAGGATCAGAAACCTGGTAGGCGAATACAACACCTCCATCAGGATCAGCGCTTTCCTGCAACAATTTGGACATCCCCTCTCCATAAAAGATATTATCACCCAATACCAGCGCAACCTTATCGCTACCAATAAAATCAGCACCAATTACAAAAGCTTGTGCCAGTCCGTTGGGTTCTTGTTGTACTGCGTATGAAAATTTACAGCCAATTTTACTTCCATCCCCAAGTAATTTCTCAAAATTTGGCAAATCATGCGGTGTAGAAATGATTAAAATTTCATTAATACCTGCCAACATCAATGTTGATAGCGGATAATAGATCATCGGCTTATCATAAACCGGCATCATTTGTTTGCTCATTACCAACGTTAGGGGATGCAACCTTGTTCCACTACCGCCAGCTAATATTATACCTTTCATGTTATTTCTTTAGTTCGTTAATACATTTCACTAAACTATCTCTCCAATAAGGCACTTCAACCCCAAAAGTGATTTTGATCTTGGCTTTATCCATCACAGAAAACTTCGGTCTGCGGGCTTTTGTCGGATAAGCCGAAGTAGGAATTGGATTCACCTTAACCTTTGTGCCGCTAATATCGAATATTGCTTTGGCAAAATCAAACCATGATATTGCACCCTCATTGCTGTAGTGATAAACACCGTAATCAGTTTTACCAGATTGGATAATTGCTAAAATGGCTCCAGCCAAATCGATTGCATAAGTTGGTGTGCCAATTTGGTCGGCAATAATGCTCAACTCATCTCTATCTGCTCCAAGCTTCAGCATTGTTTTCACAAAGTTGTTAGCAAACTCGGAATACAACCAACTGGTGCGCAAAATATAATGTTCAGAAAGATTATCGATAATATCTATTTCACCTTCCAGCTTGGTTAAGCCATATATACTAATGGGCTCGGCTAGGTCATCCTCTTTAAGCAACTCAACAACATTTCCTTCAAAAATAAAGTCGGTGGAGATATGAATTAATTTTGCGCTGTATTCATTACAAAGCAACGCGACGTTTAGCGCTCCTTGCTTATTAACCAACCTGGCTAAATCGACCTCATCTTCCGCTTTATCCACTGCGGTATAAGCTGCGCAATTGATAACATAATCAGGCCTTCTTTTTTCAAAAAGCGCTTTCAGCTTTTCTTCATCCAGGATATTCCCTTCATGCTCATCTGGAAAATCAAGGAAATCAATATTTCTTTTTTCGGCAACAGCTTTCAGGCATTGCCCTAACTGTCCCGATGCACCCAATACCAGTGTTTTCATATCCTATTTTTTATCATCTCGAATATATTTTTTCTCAAGCATATTTGTTTTTACTCCCTATCATTCAGCGTAATTCTTGTCATTCAGAGTAACTCTGGTCATTCAGAGCAATTCTTGTCATTCAGAGCAATTCTTGTCATTCAGAGCAATTCTTGTCATTCAGAGCGCAGCGAAGAATCTAGATTCCTCGAAACTCGGAATGACAAATGGAACAGCTTTTGTTATTCACACCGTTCTTGTCATTCAGAGCACACTTTGTCATTCAGAGCAATTCTTGTCATTCAGAGCGTTCCTTTGTCATTCAGAGCGCAGCGAAGAATCTAGATTCCTCGAAACTCGGAATGACAAATAGAACGCGCTTTGTCATTCACACCGTTCTTGTTATTCAGAGCGCACTTTGTCATTCAGAGCAACTCTTGTCATTCAGAGCGCAGCGAAGAATCTAGATTCCTCGAAACTCTGAATCCATTTTGTCATCAAAAGGACGTACTATTAAACAAAGGCAGCACCAAATCTTTATCAGATATATTCTGATCCTTGTGAGGAATACCCCAGTCAATATTCAAAACCGGGTCGTTAAAACTAATACCACCTTCCGAAGCCTTGTTGTAAGTATTGTCACATTTGTAAGCAAAAACAGCAGTTTCACTTAATACAGAAAAACCATGCGCAAAACCCCTTGGCACATAAAACTGTAAATTATTTTCCCCAGTGAGCTCAATAGAAACCCACTCACCATAAGTGGCAGATCCATCACGGATATCCACCGCAACGTCAAGCACGGCACCTTCAATTACCCTTACCAGTTTCGCCTGCGCAAATTCCCCTTTCTGGAAATGCAATCCGCGGATCACCCCGTAAGTTGATGCACTTTGGTTATCCTGCACAAAATTTCCGGGCATTCCAGTCAGCTCCCCAAATTTAGGTTGATTAAAACTCTCAAAAAAATACCCCCTACTGTCTTTAAAAACGGTTGGTTCTATAATAAAACATCCCTTAAGTTTGGTTTCAGTTACTTTCATCTACATCAAATGTAAAAAATTAAAAAAGATCAACAAGATTTATAGTCGGGAATTCTTCAATGCTAAGGATACGCTTAATATAAGAACGACTTTTTTGCTTATCGCCTTTCCAAAATGTGGTTAGTCATACATCATTTACCTTACTGCCAATAATACATCTTGTTTGTTCTTTCTTCATTATGTGCTTTATTTGTAGCAAACCAAAGTAGAATAAAACAATAAATACAACCTCTGGCTAAAATAAATATCAAATCAAAAGCCTTAACTTCAGCCATGAAACTCAAAGCAATATTTCTTCTTGCCGGACTTTTATTTTGCCAGCAACTATTGGCCTTAAACATTTATGTTTCGCCAAAAGGCGATGATAGAAATCCTGGCACAATACAACAGCCATTGGCTACGCTTATCGCTGCGCGGAATATGATCAGGAAAATTAAAAAAGCTGGCAAACTGAGGGAACACATAAATGTAATCATCAAAAGTGGTGTATATCCGGTAACTGAGGCAATAAATTTCACGGCAGAAGACTCTGGCACACAGGAACATCCCATAACTTATCAGGCAGAAAAAGCCAATTCGGCTATATTTAGTGGCGGGATAAAACTACCAGAATTCCAGGTTAAATCAGACGGCAACTGGATTTTAGTGCTTCAATCCATAGTCACAAAGAACACACTTCCAGGGCAACTCTCTATGAGCAAACTTCCAGAGCAACTCTTTATCAATGGGTATCGTGCTCCAAAATCCGTTTATCCCGATAGCGGCTATTTCTTACCTTCAGCAGTAAGCGAAAAAGTCGTCAACACGGATAAAGCAGGGGCAGATTCGGCCATCATTAAAATCAAATTAAATAAAGAACAGGTCAACTATTTTAATACGCTCTCGCCCGCAGATTTGCAGCAAGCGATCGTAACTTTTTATCACAATTGGGATTTCAGCAGGAAAAAAATTCTAAACTACAGTCCGGCCGACTCTTCATTTTACATCAGTGGAAATAAGATGAAACCTTGGAACCCGCTAAATAAACTCAGCACCCTTGCCATTGAAAATATAAAGGCAGCATTGAAAAAGGGCGGACAATGGTGTTATGATCAGGATGGGAATATTATTTATAAGCCGAAATCGGGAGAACAACCAAAAACTACGATAGCAACGACACCTTTAATTGAACAGTTTTTAATTTTTAAAGGATCGGAAAGCAGCAAAGTAAGTTTTCTGAATTTCAAGGGATTGAGCTTTGAGATGACGAAGTATACTATGCCAAAAACCGGCATTGAGCCTGTACAAGCAGCCGCCAATACGCAGGCAGCAATTGTGTTAGACTTTTCGGACAACATCAATTTCAGCAATTGCAGCGTTAGCAAAACCGGTCAGTCTGCACTTTGGATTAGAAGGGGGTGTACATATATCTCTGCAGAACAATGCTTATTTAAAGATCTTGGCGCCAATGCAGTCAAAATCGGAGAGCAAAATATGGCACAAAATGAGGCCATGCACACTCATCACAACAGAATCAACAACTGCATTATGCAGAGTGGTTCAAAAATCTTCCCTTCTGCCGCAGCGCTGATTATATTCCAATCG
This sequence comes from Pedobacter sp., assembly GCA_025351765.1. Classification (GTDB taxonomy): domain Bacteria; phylum Bacteroidota; class Bacteroidia; order Sphingobacteriales; family Sphingobacteriaceae; genus Pedobacter. Next base: position 1,272 of record JANXVH010000110.1, on the reverse strand, counting down.
GGCAATAATACCGTTACCCATAATGACATTTCAGATTTCATTTATACAGGCATATCAGTTGGCTGGACATGGGGTTATGGCGAAAGTTTAGCAAAGAACAACAACATTTCCTACAACCACATCCATCACCTCGGCTGGGGTATTTTAAGTGATATGGGCGGCATTTACACCCTAGGGAAATCAGAGGGTACCGTATTAAGAAACAATGTACTTCATGATATTTTTTCCAAGGGATATGGTGGCTGGGGACTATACACCGATGAAGGATCAACAGGAATTTTGCTAGAGAATAACCTTGTTTACAACTGCAAAAGCGCTGGTTTTCATCAACATTATGGGCAGGATAATATGATTAGAAACAATATATTTTATAACCAGCAGCTCGCACAACTAGAAGCTACAAGAGTAGAGCCCCATATTGGTTTTACATTTACAAATAACATCATCGTTTATGGCTTGGGTGAATTGAGCGGCATTAACTGGGCCACCGCCAATTTCAAATCAGATTACAACCTATATTGGAATACACAAAGCAAGAAAATTACCATCGGCAATTTAACATTTGAGCAATGGCAAAAGAGCGGTAAAGATGCGCAATCGGTTATTGCAGATCCCCAATTAATTAACAATCAACCAACAAATAAAACTGCAATGCAAAACATAAATTTTAAACCATTTAATGTTAATGAGGCAGGGGTATACGGCAATAAAAGCTGGACTAAAAAAGCAATTTTAAATAATGAAGTCGAAATACAATTTGAAACGCTTTTTAAACGATAGCGTAATTTAAAAGGCTACCTATATATTCGCTCTTTTGCCATTCAGAGTGTTTCCTTGTCGTTCAGGGTGTTCCTTGTCATTCAGAACATTTCCTTGTCATTCAAGGTGTTCCTTGTCATTCAGAACATTTCCTTGTCATTCAGAGCGCAGCGAAGAATCTAGATTCCTCGAAACTCGGAATGACAAAGTAAGAACCATTTATCACTCAGAGCATTCCCTTGTCATTCAGAGTGTTCCTTGTCATTCAGAGCGCAGCGAAGAATCTAAACCTCTATATACTCTTCATTCAGGAATTCCCATAAACCATTTTCTTCAGCAATCAATGCATTCTTTTTAGCACGAGACCAACCCTTTATTTCTTTTTCGCGATCAATCGCTTGGTCAATATATTGATGATGTTCAAAATACACTAGATAATAGCACTTATACCTATTGGTAAAAGCAGTACTTCTCGTACTTTCTTTGTGCTCTTGCAGTCTTACGGAAAGATTA
>JANXVH010000103.1 GCA_025351765.1 Pedobacter sp. | reverse complement strand
CCTGTTATTAAAGCAATTTTTGCCATAGCTTATTATGAATAGTTAAACAAATCTATAATTTTTTTGAACGTAGCTGCTACTCGAAAAATAAACTGAATGTCACATGACGCAGCATTAGCTTATCTATTGGGGCAGCATAGCGATGAGGCTCATCAATAAGCACATTATTGGTGGAGTAAGACAACTTAATCTCGGGCGACATCTTGAAATATTCAAAATAAAGATCCAGTCCAAATCCCGCCTCATAAGAAATAAAACTGCGTGCATTGTTTACAAATTTCTCAGTTGGGTCTGTAACCAGACTATTATTTGTTTTCTTGACTGACGAGATATCTGCAGAGTACTTCGCCCCACCCAAAACATAAGCCCTGAAATTATTCCTTCTGTCAGATTTTATTTTAATACCTAACGGAAACTCAACTAGCGTTGTTTGGATCTTTTTAAGGTTGTTATCTGTTGCATCAACGTATTGATAGTCGATGGATCGGTCATTAAATACCAATACGGGCGTAAACCTTATATCAGCATTATCGCTCAAACGTTTATTTACAACAAAACCAATCCCAAAACCAGCAGAAGGTTTAGAAGAGATAGACCTTAAAGCAGAAGTGTTTGGTACCTGGCCGTCAGGATCGACATAGGGATCTTGCCAGTTTACCTTTTTTAAAATCTTGAATTCAGAAGATATGTATTGGAATGTAAAACCATAATGCAAAGGTTCATCATCTACCCCCCCACCCCAATTTTGGGCATTTGCGGTAAGGCCAAATAACAAACACAATACAATTAGTTTTAATCTCATTTTATCAACTACTTAATGCCGGTATAGATTGTACTAATACCGAAGGTTAGTCTCCTATCTATAGAATTCTTAAACCCAACTTTATCCATAAGGGTCGTAAAATCCTTACCGTCAGGAAACGCAGCCACTGATTCGGGTAGATATTCGTAAGCGCGACTATCTTTTGAAAAAAGTTTACCAAGCATTGGGGTTATGTACTTAAAATAGAGATTATAGCCCTGCTTAACAGGAAAATTTCTTGGTTTTGAGAATTCCAAAATCACTATTTTACCCCCCGGCTTTAAAACCCTGTACATATCTGCCAAACCTTTCTCCAGGTTTTCATAGTTTCTCACACCAAAAGCAACTGTTATCGCATCAAAATGATCATCGTCAAAAAGCAATCCTTCAGAATCACCTTTCCGTACTGAAAAAACATGCGCAAGATTGCGTTCTACAATCTTTTTATGGGCAATACCCAGCATACCTTCAGCAATGTCAACACCTATTATTTGCTCAGGATTCAAAATCTTTATGGCTTCAAAAGCAAAATCACCAGTGCCTGTGGCAACATCTAGCATAATCTTCGGCTGAAGTGCTTTAAGCTCACCTATTGCTTTTTTACGCCATACAATGTCTATACCCATAGACATAAAATGATTTAAAAAATCGTAAGTCCCAGAAATGTTATTAAACATATCTGCAACCTGCTCTTTCTTGGTTGCAGTTGGAGAATGATATGGAGTAATGTTTTCGTTCATAGTGCGGCTCAAAGATAAGTATTGTTGAAACTTAATTTTCTACCTTTGTCAAATGATTATAAAATCGGCAACATTTATTTGTAGCAACACAAAGGTTTCTGCGCTGCCCATCGCCAACATGCCGGAATACGCTTTTATTGGTCGGTCAAATGTAGGTAAGTCGTCCCTCATCAATATGCTGGTAAATCAGCATGGTCTTGCAAAGACTTCTCAAAGACCGGGTAAAACACAATTGATCAACCACTTTCTAATCAACGAAAAATGGTATATCGTTGATCTTCCCGGATACGGCTATGCCAAAGTATCCAAAAACAGTCGCGAGAACTGGGAAAAATTCATCCGTAACTATATCACCAAAAGAGAAAGTCTTCAATGTGTATTTGTACTGATAGATAGCAGGTTAGAGCCTCAAAAAATAGACCTGGAGTTTTGCTGCTGGATGGGTGAAATTCAAATCCCTTTTGCGCTCGTATTTACCAAGGCCGATAAACAATCTACTGTAAAAACAGGGCAAAACGTCGCGGCTTTTAAAAAGGCACTTGGCGGATGGTTTGAAGAGATCCCACCATGCTTTGTTACATCAGCAGAGAAAAATACAGGTAGAGATGAAGTTTTAGAATTCATCACCAATGTAAATCTTGATTTTGCCATGCCCATTCTTACTCCTAAAGAAGACTTTTAACCTAAACACATGAAAAAGTACTTTTCACTTGTACTATTTGCACACTCCGTTTTTGCACTCCCATTTGCAATGATCGGGTTTTTTCTAGGTGTAACTACAACAGATAATCCATTTAACTGGATACTCCTTTTATTAGTAATCCTTTGCATGGTTTTCGCAAGAAATTCAGCCATGGCATTTAACAGGTACCTCGACAGAAGCATCGATGCAAAAAACCCGCGTACACAAATGCGAGATATCCCGGCCGGAAAAATAACAGCCAATTCTGCACTACTATTTGTTATCATAAATTGTATACTCTTTGTAGCTACTACCTTCTTTATCAATACGCTTTGCTTCTACCTATCTCCTATTGCGCTTTTTGTTGTATTGTTTTACAGTTACACAAAGCGATTTACTGCATTGTGCCATCTCGTTCTAGGCTTAGGCTTGTCGTTAGCACCAATTGGCGCCTACATTGCAGTAACCGGGGCATTTCACATTGTACCCTTACTATATTCCTTTGCAGTACTGTTTTGGGTAAGTGGCTTTGATATTATGTATGCTTTACAAGACGAAGATTTCGACAAGCAGGAGCAACTTCATTCCATCCCAGTAGCCTTAGGTAGAAAAAATGCGCTTACACTTTCAGTTGTGCTTCACGTTGGCGCAGCATTATGTGTCATCCTGCCAATCCTATTCACCAGCTTCAGTTTTATCTATTACATAGGTGTAACATTTTTCTGTGTAATGCTCATTTATCAGCATTTACTTGTTAAACCAACCGATATTAGCAAAGTAAATAAAGCTTTTGCTACCACAAATGGTTATGCTTCAGTAGTATTTGCAATCTGTTTTTTATTAGATGCTTTGCTAAGAAACCATTTTAACTTCTAGATCATGATCGACCTTACCATACCTAAAAAGAAAAGAAATTACATTCCTCAGGAACTTGAAATTAAATGGGAAAAACTAGCTCCAATTCTAGCGGAACTGCTGGAACGGTCTATTAGCAATGTTCATGAACTGGAGCAATGGCTAAAAAATAAAAGTGAGCTGGAGGCGGCTCTTGAAGAAGATTTTGCCTGGAGATACATCAAAATGAGTTGCGACACCACAAATGAAGCCCTTGTTCAGGATTTCCAGTATTTCGCTACAGAGATCGATCCTAAATTATCTCCGCTGTCCAACAAATTAAACCAAAAATTTAACGACAGTCCTTTTATAGACGACCTAGACCAAGAAAAATATTTTGTTTTCATCAGGGCTGTAAAAAAAGCCATAGAACTTTACCGCGAGGAAAACGTTGAGCTTTTAACTAAACTACAAGTTACGCAACAAAGGTACCAATCCATTACCGGCTCCATGAGCGTAGTTATCAACGATCAAGAGTACACCCTGGAGCAGGCCGCAAATTTTGTTAAAGACACCAGCAGGCAGGTTCGTCAGCATGCATGGGAAACCATCCAACAACGCAGACTGGTAGATAAAGATAAATTGAATATCCTGTTTGATGAGCTAGTAACCATGCGCCATCAGGTAGCGTTAAATGCGGGGTTTGAAAACTACCGCGATTACATGTTCCAGGCATTAGGCAGGTTTGATTATACGCCTAAAGACTGTTATCATTTTCATGAGGCAATAGAAAAAGAAATTGTGCCTATCCTTAGGGAACAGGCAGAAAAACGTGCCGAGCTACTGGGTCTTGAACAATTAAAACCATGGGACCTTGAGGTAAGTACTTCTGGTAAACCAGCGCTTAAACCTTTTACCAATGGAGTTGAATTAATTGATAAAAGCATTTCCTGCTTCAATGCAATAGATCCTAAACTTGGTCAGCTGCTAGCCATTATGAAACACAATAATCTGTTTGATGTGGAGAGCAGAAAAGGCAAAGCACCGGGTGGTTACAACTACCCACTGGCAGAAACAGGTGCGCCATTTATCTTTATGAATTCGGCTAATTCCCTTAGGGATCTAACCACTATGGTGCATGAAGGTGGCCACGCAGTACATACGTTTGTAACTGCCGGTTTGGAACTAAATGATTTCAAGCATTGTCCGGCCGAGGTTGCTGAACTGGCTTCCATGAGTATGGAGCTCATCTCTATGGATTACTGGGATATCTTTTTTGACAACGAAGAAGATCTGTTGCGCGCTAAAAAAGAACAATTGGCTGATGTGCTTAAAACCTTACCATGGGTTGCGGTAATTGATCAGTTCCAACATTGGATCTATACCAATCCATTGCATAAGGCGACAGAAAGAGAGGATGCATTTAAGCAAATCTATACTCGTTTTGGTCAAGGCTTTGCAAATTGGGACGGACTAGGGAATGAGTTTGGAAACGTTTGGCAAAAACAGCTTCACCTATTTGAGGTTCCCTTCTATTATATCGAATATGGAATAGCACAGCTAGGCGCAATAGCGATATGGAAAAACTATAAAGAAAACCCTGAAAAAGCATTAGAGCAGTATCTTGCAGCACTTTCTTTGGGCTATAGTAAACCAATTGATGAAATTTATAAAACAGCGGGTATTAAATTCGACTTTAGTGTGGATTATATTGAAGAATTGGCTGCTTTTGTCAAAGATGAATTACATAAATTAGGTTAAATTGATTTTCTATGTTTGAAAAATTATTTAGAAAAAAAACCATAGCCAAAATCCTGGCAGATGCGGAGAATGGATATGGCGAACATGGAATTACTCTTCATAAAACACTTGGTGTTAGAGACCTTACCGCCTTCGGGATAGCAGCCATCATTGGTGCTGGCATTTTCAGCACCATTGGCAAAGCAAGTGCAAATGGTGGTCCCGCCGTAATCTTCCTGTTTATATTTACAGCAGTAGCCTGCAGTTTTGCCGCTTTTGCATACGCAGAGTTTGCATCCATGGTACCGGTATCAGGAAGTGCATATACTTATTCTTATGTAACCTTTGGAGAATTGGTGGCCTGGATTATCGGTTGGTCGCTCATCATGGAATATGCTATTGGGAATATTACCGTGGCCATTTCCTGGTCTGATTATTTTACGGGGCTACTCTCCTCCATAAAAATACCGGCACTAGGTATTAATGGGATCAATCTGCCCGACTGGATGACGATGGATTACCTTTCTGCTTTTAACGGTCACATACATGCAGAAGCATTGATCAATGCAGGCAAGAATTTTAATGATCTTGACAATGCCACCAGGATAGCAGCTAATGCATGGAATACAGCACCTAAAATTGGAAACTTTCATCTGGTAGCAGATCTGCCCGCACTGGGCATCATTATTTTTATTACCTGGTTGGTATACCGAGGGATGAAAGAATCGAGAAATGCAAGCAACGCCATGGTTATTGTAAAACTAGCAGTAATTTTACTGGTACTGTCTGTGGGCGTATTTTATGTAGATACTTCCAACTGGAACCCATTTGCACCAAATGGTGTATCTGGAGTATTAAAAGGAGTTTCCGCAGTTTTCTTTGCATACATCGGGTTTGATGCCATTTCAACAACTGCCGAAGAATGCAAAAACCCGCAGCGCGATCTTCCTCGGGGCATGATGTGGGCAATCATCATCTGTACCGTCCTTTACGTTGCAATTGCCCTTGTTTTAACAGGAATAGTTAATTATAAATTCCTAGCAGTTGGGGATCCACTGGCCTTTGTTTTCGATCAGATAGACCTTAAACTGATGAGTGGCATCATCGCCGTAAGTGCAGTATTTGCAATGGCAAGCGTACTGTTGGTATTTCAAATGGGTCAACCACGTATCTGGATGAGCATGAGCAGAGACGGGCTATTGCCAAAGGCATTTTCAAGAATACATCCAAAATATCAAACCCCTTCTTTCGCTACTATAGTTGTGGGCTTTGTTGTAGCGGTACCCTCGCTTTTCATGAACTTAACTATCGTTACCGACTTATGTTCCATTGGTACTTTATTTGCTTTTGTATTGGTATGCGCAGGGGTTTTAGTACTTCAAAACAGACCAGATATCCAACGAGGGAAGTTTAAAATACCGTATGCAAACTCCAAATATATTATTCCTGTTGTATTTGCAGGGGCGATAGCAGTAGCTTTTACAATATACAAGAAAGAATCTACCTCTTTTTTACTCAACACTCCTAAAATTTATGAACCTGTCTCCTTCTTAACATCCTTAAACAATGCTGAGCTATCAGTAGTTAAAAAAGAGGTTAAAGCTGCAGATGCCGAAGCTTATTTGAACGGTCTTACTCCGGTACAATACGAAGATTTCATGGCTGCCTCAAATGTATCTGCCGATAAGAAATACGAAAGAGGATTGAGCCTCTTTACGCACAAAATCCCGATGTGGATCTTTCTCTTTATCTGTGTATTCATTACCTACTACTGCATAACAAAGAACCTCTCATTGATCCCTGTATTGGGACTAATCAGCTGTCTGTATATGATGTGCGAACTGGGAATATCCAACTGGATAGGCTTTGGAATATGGTTAATAGTGGGGCTTGCGGTGTACTTTATGTACGGATTTAAACACAGCAAGCTTAATCTAATCAAATAATACACAAATTTGGGGATTATTTTTTCTTTTTATTCTACATTATGAGAATAATCCTCTACATTAGATGGTAGTAATTATATTCAGTTTAAATTCTGAATATTTTCCCTTCCTATTTATCCCTAAAATTGTTTGGTTGGAAACCCTACAATAAAGGCTCCTCCCCGGGGCCTTTTTATTTTTCCCTTGTCATATGGATTCCATAAATACGGTTGCTAACTGCTAAGAAGGTATCTCGGGATAGGCTGCATTTAATTGGCTTTAATAAAGAAGATATTCAAAATTTAATATCAACCTAAGTTCGGTTATGAATCTTATATCAAAACATTATTTTGATATAAATTATATTTATCGTAATATTACGATACAGAAATATGGGACTTACAAAGACTGAAATTTTTACTTCCGAGCAGAACCAGCTTGCAACGCTTTTAAAGGCAATAGCACACCCTGCACGCATTGCAATCCTACAACAGATCATCTCTACCAATGCCTGCATCTGCGGCGATCTTGTAGACGAACTGGGGCTTGCACAAGCAACAATTTCTCAGCATTTAAAAGAATTGAAAAACGTAGGAATAATCCAGGGAACTATAGAAGGGGTAAAAGTATGCTATTGCATAGCGCCATCCACCTGGGCGATGTTGGAGTTATTACTGGGTAATTTCCTTGGTTCCTACAAAAACCCTAAAAGCTGTTGTTAGCTTTTTTCAACTAATCAATCGTAAAATTGTAATAAGTATCAATTATGAAGTTATCAAAAATAAAGGAGATTCTTTCTAAAACCGAGGTTGTAAATTTTCAAGTGGAAAATGGAACAATGGTTCCTGCGCACTTCCATGTTACTGAAGTAGGGATTATTACCAAAGACTTTATAGATTGTGGTGGTAAAGTGCGACATGAAAAAGTGGCTAATTTCCAACTATGGAATGCAGAAGATTTTGAGCATCGTTTAAAAGCAATAAAGTTGTTGAATATCATTGCCTTATCAGAAAAAGTATTGGGCATGGAAGATTTGGAGATCGAAGTAGAATATCAATCTGAAACCATAGGCAAATATGACTTAGGTTTTGATGGGACAAACTTTCTATTGCTGGCTAAGCAGACTGCATGTTTGGCAAAAGAAGCCTGTGGTGTTGAAGAAAATTCAAAAATAGTAATGGTTAATTTGGCAGGCACAGCGAACAGTTGTACTCCTGGCGGTGGATGTTGTTAAGCAATTAGAAATGAAGAAAAAAGTATTAGTGCTGTGCACTGGCAATAGCTGTAGAAGTCAGATTGCTGAAGGTTACCTTAGGTATTTCGCTAGAGATGAAGCAGAAATATACAGTGCAGGAATAGAAACCCATGGAGTTAATCCAAAGGCGATAGAAATTATGCAGGGGGACGGAATTGATATTTCCGGACACACGTCAAACAACATCGACGAATATATGGGTATTGATTTCGACTATGTAATCACCGTTTGCGACAATGCAAAAGAGAGCTGTCCATATTTTCCGACCAATGCGATAAAGCTTCATCACAACTTTCCAGATCCCGCAAAGGCCAAAGGAAACGATTTAGCGGTTATGGAACAGTTTCGTGAGGTTAGAGAAATGATTAGAAAATATGCTCAAAACTTTGTTAACGAGAACCTAAAACGTTAAAATGAGTGCAAACAAGTGTACGCCAACATTAGAACGAAAAAAACTTGGTTTTCTTGACCGCTACCTTACTCTTTGGATTTTTATAGCTATGGCATTAGGCGTAGGCATTGGCTATTTTATTCCTTCCTCGTCTGGTTTTATCAATTCCTTTTCTAGTGGGACAACCAATATACCGCTGGCAATCGGACTTATCCTGATGATGTACCCGCCGCTGACAAAAGTAAAATACGAAAAGATGGCCGAAGTATTTAAAGACACTAAAGTGCTAAGTATTTCGCTGATCCTTAACTGGATAATTGGGCCACTATTGATGTTTTTTTTAGCCATAATATTTTTAAGAGATTATCCAGAATATATGGCGGGAGTAATCCTAATTGGCCTTGCCCGCTGTATTGCAATGGTTGTGGTATGGAATGAACTAGCCGAAGGGAACCGCGAATACGCAGCGGGACTTATCGCATTGAATAGTATTTTTCAGGTGCTTTTTTATAGTGTATTTGCTTACATTTTCATTACTATTCTACCCCCTTATTTCGGTCTCAAGAGCCTTGAGGTAAACATTACTGTTACTGAGATCGCAAAGAGCGTGGGCATTTATTTAGGCTTACCATTTGGAATGGGGATTATCAGCAGGTATTCCCTGATCAAACTGAAAGGTGACGCATGGTTTCAAAACAAGTTTGTACCGCTAATCTCACCAATCACTTTAATTGCCTTACTTTTTACAATCGTAATGATGTTCAGTTTAAAAGGGAATATGATTGTAAAAATTCCAATGGATGTTGTTCGCATAGCTGTACCATTGGTTATCTACTTCTCCCTCATGTTTGTAATCAGTTTTTTTGCAGGTAAACATTTTGGAGCAGATTATTCCAGGAGCACGGCCATAGCATTCACAGCCACAGGAAATAATTTTGAACTCGCCATTGCGGTTGCTATCGGTATTTTCGGCATCAATTCAGGTCAGGCATTTGCGGGCGTAATTGGCCCTTTAGTAGAAGTCCCTGCATTAATAGCATTGGTCAACCTAGCCTTCTGGTTTCGCCGGCAGTTTTTTGCCTAAAAACCCTTGTAACCTGCTACCTTGCCGTTCGCTGATGTGCACTACTACCGATTGCGGTATTTTAAGATGTACCTCCCATCCTCCAGTTTTTTTAGGCTTAACATCCAATATGTTGGGCCGATAAATGATACACTTCTTTTGGAAAAGCTCGTAAAGCACAGGATCCAGGTCTTTGTTGATATCTTCCAAACTGAGCGTGCTGGCTTCCATTCCTTCTGATGTATAAATTCTATTGATGCCCTCATCATGGATTACCAATTGTATGTTGCTAGAAAACTCAATAGTTTTGGGCTTAATTTCCGCCATGCGATCTAAATTTAAAAGATCAAATCTTACACCCAGGTACCAAAATAAATAATAATTGTTTAGCAAGACGAGCAACATTGTTATCGTTGCTCCATACCTTTCAAACCACCCTGTTTCTAAAAAAGGCATATCAAGAACATATACATAATGAAGCGCCATGATAAGAAACGCAAGCACCAAACCCAATCCCAATCCTATAGCATACTGTAAGAACAAACGAGGTACAGCCGCGCCATCCCATGGATACTTCTTATCCAGTTTAAGGGATAATGCCCTGATAAGGGACATGATTAAGAAAGCCGTGATCGTTCCTGTAATCAATGCAGAAACAAAACCATTGCGGGATAAGGTTACACTGATCTGTTCATAGCGACCTTGCCGGGTCATTAGGTAGGAAATGACCATGGAAATCAAAACTCTGACCCCTAGGTCACGATATTTAACAGGTCTGCGTGCTGCAAGCTTTTGAATGGCTGCCATATTGGGTTTGATTAGGCTGGTTTGTTCGGTTATTTGATTTATTTGAAACAAAATTAATTAAAATATACTTAAAAATCAATAAAAACATTGTTTTTTTGTTAAAAATCATTTAACATACAAATAATAACGATAAATATTTGCATAATACTCAAGTGTACACTTATGTTTTTATGGTGTAAATACGCATTTTTTTAAGTGTACACTTACCGGATATGTGTACACTTAAGAGCTAACAACTGTACACTTACAGATTATCTGTACACTTAAGTAAACATCACGCTCCATCATGGTGCCCGAGGGGATATCATCCCTTAGTTTTGGCCTGTCACTACTGCTTTAACAACAGACAGATCAGGGATCAACTTATAATTTGCGAATATGGAAGAGGGAAGCGTTCGGAACAGCTCCTATATGGAAGACATAGATATAGGACTCTAATAGGAGTTACATAGGACTTACATAGGAGTCGAGAAGGAGGTAAACTCCTATGCAACCCCTATGTAGCTCTTTTAAAACCCATATGTGTGTGCCAGCCCTATAAAACGATTATAAAACACACCTTCGCTGTTTCGGTGTTTTCGGCCTTCTAGAAAACCTATCTCTTACCTTTTATAAAGAATTTGAAAACAGATTTGGTAATTTCCAGAAATTGACGCAAATTGATCCAAAGGTTGTGCATAAGGATTAATTTAATTGGTCGTAATTCTTCTTTAGTTATACTGATTTACAGAATTATGCGTAATTTTTTATTGTCTTTCTTTAAATCGCACAACACGTTACTTTAAGGAATCAATCCAATTTATGAAACGTATTTACTTATTCTTGTTCGTTTTTGCCGCACTGTTTATCTCAAGTGATGGATTAAAATCTAAGGCATTTCAAGATCCTACTCCTAAAACATTTAACAATCCATTGTTGCCTTCAGGTGCAGATCCATGGAATATTTATAAGGACGGTTATTATTATTATACCAATACTACAGGTAACCGTTTGGAGATATGGAAGACTAAGAATCTGGTAAATCTTAAAACAGCAGAGCGAAAAGTAATTTGGAGGCCACCGGCCAATACGAGTTATTCTAAAGAAATATGGGCACCTGAGCTTCACTTTATTAATAACAAGTGGTACATGTATTTTGCGGCCGACGATGGTATGAATGATCACCATAGAATGTATGTGGTAGAAAATGCTGCTGCAGACCCGCTTAAAGGAAGCTGGGAATTTAAAGGTAAAGTGGCCGATAAAACAGATAAATGGGCAATAGACGGCACCGTATTCGAATATAAAAAGCAACTGTATATGCTTTGGTCTGGCTGGGAAGGAGATGGAAACTCCCAGCAGAACATTTACATTGCGAAAATGTCTAACCCATGGACGGTATCCGGCGAACGACAATTGTTGTCTGCACCCACCTACGCCTGGGAAAAAGAAGGATCTTATACCGATCCTCATGTTAGTGTAAACGAGGGGCCTCAAATATTAATGCACAAATCAAAGCTTTTCCTCATCTATTCTGCAAGTGGTTGCTGGACAGATTCGTATACGTTAGGTATGCTGATATTTAGTGGTAAGGGTGATGTACTCGATCCAAAAGCATGGGTAAAACGTAATCAACCTGTATTTGCAAAATCAATAGAGAATGGAGTTTACGCACCGGGGCATAATTCATTTTTTAAGTCAGTCGATGGCAAGGAAGATTGGATTTTATACCATGCGAACGACCAACCAGGACAGGGCTGCGGGAACTTTAGATCGCCAAGGGCGCAACGCTTTACGTGGAATAAAGACGGATCTCCCAATTTTGGCATTCCCTTAAGTACAAAAGAAGTTTTAGTTACGCCCAATTAGGTTTACACTACCAATTACTTTTTAAGCAGCTCTTCCAGTTCTTTCAGAAACAATGGTTTCTTTAAAAGTGTGATTACATGCGGATTAGCTTCGGCTTTCGTAATATCGCCAAAATCTAGTGTAGACGATAGCATAGCCACAAGGCATTTTTCAGTTACCACCTTTGGAAAATTCTTAAAACGCTCAAGAAACTCAAATCCATCCATTTCAGGCATTTGAATATCCAGTAAAATGAAATCAGGCAAACCATCAGGATCTTCTGCATACTTAGCCAGATAAGCAAGTCCATCTTTGCCGGATTGGCAGAGTACAATTTCTTCGAACAGTTTCGATATGGTGATGATCTTGGAGTTGATCTTTAAATCAACTTCGTTGTCGTCAATTAACAATAACTTTCTCTGCCTATTTAACATTGGGAATAGTAATTTTAAATGTTGTACCGTCTAAGCTGCTTGAACTTACTGATATTTTTCCATCAATTTTATTCAACGCTTCCTTTACAATAAACAACCCTAGTCCACTACCATGATTGGTTTTAATTTTGAAGAATTGAGTAAATATCTTTTCTAAGTGTTCATTTAAAATACCCATTCCGTTGTCACTTATCGTAATTTCGGCTTCTGTAGCTGATATCGTTACCTGTATTTCTACCTTTTTATTTTGTTCATCCTCCTTCTGGTATTTAATGGCATTGGAAATCAGGTTACCAAGAATCACTTCAATCCTGAAGGAGTCGCCATAAAATGGCATTTCCTGTTTAATGTCAGTGTAAAAATAAGTTTCCTTATCTGAATAAGAATAAACCTCTATCAAATCCGGTATCAAGGTTTTAAAATCTATTTCTACATGCTCAGAATCGGTTTTATTATTTTTGTAATATTGAAGGGTTTTTTGAACATAATAATCCAGTTTGATAGAGCAGGTTTCAATCAAAGGCCAATATTCTCCACTAGATTCAAAGAGGCCTTCCATTTTAACCAGATTAACAATACCCATTGCTGATACCAGAGGAGCCCTAAGTTCGTGTGATATACTGTAAATAAAACGGTTTAACTCGTCGTTGGTCTTTTCCAGTTCCGCAATCTTATTCTTGAGGTCTAACCTCGATTTATAGGCGCCGTAAGCATTTTTCATGGAGTTGTGCAATTCCAGTTCATTCCATGGTTTGGTAACATAATGATAAATATACCCATCGTTAATTGCCTGCCCAAGAGCTTGGATATCAGTGTACCCAGTTAGTAGAATTCTAATTGGATCGGGATGAGTTATAGCAATCTCTGTAAAAAATTGAACCCCCGTAGTCTGTGGCATTTTCTGATCGGCGATGATTACATGAACAGAGAGGTGTTCCAAGATCTTCCGGCCTTCAGATGCCGAGTTGGCTGTATAAACTTCATACTTTCGCCTAAAGGCAGCTTTAAAGGATAGTAGGTTGTTCTCCTCATCGTCAATATATAGAACCTTTATAATTGTATCATTCATATCAAGGTGTTTTTTTGGTGTTTATAGGTAATGTAATAATAAATTCTGTTCCTTGATTTATTTTTGTGTTAACCTCTATATTTCCGTGATGGTTCTCTATAATTCTAAATACTATTGACAATCCGAGCCCTGTGCCTTCGCCAACATCTTTGGTTGTGTAAAAAGGTTCAAAGATACGCTGTTTTACTTCTTCGGGCATGCCAGTGCCTGAATCTTTGATGCTCACTTTCACGTATTCCCCATCCTGCCAGCTCTTAATGGTCAGCACACCTTCCTCGTCTATTGCATTCTTAGACTTTATAGCATGTACTGCGTTAGTAATCAGGTTCATGAAAACTTGGTTTATCTTACCGGGTAAACACTCTACATTTGGAAAGTCACCAAACTCCTTAACTACCGTCATATGGTCGGGGAACGTACTTTTAACCAATACCAGAGTAGAAGCAAGGCCCTCGTTCAAGTCCACTGGCTTAGTGTCATTCTCGTCAAGCCGACTAAAGTTCTTAAGACTGCGGATAATTTCTGCAGTTCTTTTTGCGCCTTCACCAATACCGGATAAGAGTGATTTGATTTCTTCTCTTACAAATACAATATCTATCTGGCTTTTAAACAATTCAATATTAGTAATTTGAGGTTCAATATCCCGAGTTAAATCAAGCTCTTCGTACATACTGATTACCGTATCTAAATCAAGAATATCCAATTCAAGCGGTTTAATATTGGAAGTAACAAAGTTGATAGGGTTATTAATTTCGTGAGCGATACCGGCGGTAAGCTGACCTAAACCTGCCATCTTCTCTGAATCTACCAACTGGCTTTGTGCTTCTTTTAAATCAGTCAAGGCCAGTTCCAATTCCTCTGTACGTTTCTTCACCTTAATTTCCAAGTCAACGTTTTGTTCGCGCACTAATCGCTCGTTTTCTGTAACTGCTTTTAGAGCCTCAGCCTGAGATTGTTCTTTTTCCTTTTTAAATACATTGATTTTATCAGCGAGTGCAAAAGATAGCAGTGTTACTTCGAGGGCTGATCCAAACGGCATGGTATAGTAGGTAAAATCATTGTATGGAAGAATGCCAAAATCTTTCAAGGTATAAATAATAATGCCCACAAGGAAAACCGACCAGGCAACTAAAAAGAATGTAGCTGGACGGTAACCTTTCCTGCTAATACTAACAGCCATATAAAACATAAACATGGAGGTGGCAGAAGCCACTACTTCGATGAGTCTGAAAGAAAGTGCAAACTGACCAAAAAGCGCCAGCATAAATGCTGATAAATAGAGTAAGATAAAAAAAATGGAAAACCTATCGGTCTTCGGCATCCACTCTTTTGTCTTCAAAAATACCCGCTCAAATTGCAGCCCTGTTATACCCACCAGTATTGTAAAAGTAAATGGGCTATACAGTGCAAGAGTACTGTTATTTGGCCAAAGAAACTGAAAGGTGAAACCCTGTATGCTGACCTGTATCAGAATCACACAGATAATATAAGCAGCATAATATATATAACTTTTATCCCTTACCGTAAAATAGATAAATATATTATAAAGTAGCATGGATAGCATAATACCTATATAAAGTCCAGATATAAGGAACTTTTTATGTGATGCTTCTAAGATTACTTTCTCACTACCTATAAATATGGGCAGCTGAATATTATCGGTGCTTTGAACCTTTACAAAATATGTGGCTTTGCCACCAATTGGTATAACTAAATTAAAAATAAAAGAGGGGTCTTTATCGTATAATCTTTTATAGAAAGGAAAGGATTCTCCGAGTTCGCTAACCGAGTAAGTATTGTTTTTAAGTTTGGTATACAAGGTTATATTATCCAGCACTGGCTGATCTATCTGCAGGTTGAGATGACTGTCGTCGCTATTGTTGATAACCGTAAATTTAAGCCAAACTGCATCATTTAATACCCCAAAGTTGGGTACTGAACTACTGCTTTTAGTAAAATGTGTTTCTTTTTCTATCTCATTAATACCCAGTATTTTTGTGTTGTCAATGAAATAATATAAGTCTGCACCAATACTTATGCGTTGACTATCGCGCTTAATTATAATTTCATTAGCTGATGTATTTAAAAGACACCCTATAAAAAGCACCAACAATAAAACCCATTTTTTTATTGTCATAATGTTGTATCTAATGGTGGAATTAATAAGTTATAATTAATATCAACAGTACCATCTTTTGAAGGCTCAGTAAAAAGCTGTAACGGAGTATTCCTGAGACTGATCATGCGTTCACGGTCGTAATCCTCTGCGGTTTCAAGGGCTTTAGCATTCAAAATACCCAATACCCATGCAATATAATTCTCATTGGGATAAACAAACTCCCCACCTTTACCTAATGTATTATCAACAACGAAGCCTACCTTCTTAAACATCTTTAAAGTGTAACCCGCGCAAATACCAAGCAAGGTCTTACAGGTAATTTGGTTGGTAATAGAAATTCCTGCGCGTGTTAATAAGATACTGATTCCCATACCAGCTACACTCTTAGCATTCCATAGACCGCACAATTCCCCTACGCCTTCTGGTATGTATTGCCTTACGATTTCGTAAAGCGAAGGATCCATGTATCCCACAGCTTTTTCCACTGGCAGTTGGTTTATCCCGTCAGCGATCTGCACCCTGATGCCCCCAACCAATTCACCGTTCTCATCTTCGGCAACTACACCATAGACACAATCCATAAACATCCACAGATTGTTATTGGATGTGATATTGGTTATGCCATAATCCTCGAGCACACTTATATGACCTTTAAGATATTTCTCACAGGTCTCACGATCGTGGGTGGCTTTAAAAGCCCTAAATGTTATACTCATGCTAATTAAACTTTAGGATATCCTCAAGTGGTTTTCTATGAGATCTCACTGATGCCTCATCAGCATATGATAATCGGAATATAAAAATGCCCTGTCTTTCATTCAATATCGGGAATATCTCACACAATTCATCCTGTAATTTGGTTAATTCTTCTGACATTTCTTTGTCTAAACCATCACCATTACTATGGTTTAGCCTGGCAAATAAAAAGATCGGGGCTGAAATAGGGTGAAAAGCGATTCCCTTTAAGTTAGCATTTAACCAAACATTCTGTACAGCTTGTCCGCCGATAACGAAGTCCGCCGCATTATAAGCCGGCATAGTAACTAATCCAATGCCCGCAGACGTCACGATTGAACCTTTTGACAATTTTTCAAAAGCCGTACCACCACCCCATTGGTTAAGTAATTTAATAACTTCCGGATTCTTTGCCACAATCAATCCAGCCTTATCTGCTTCAGAAAGCTCCATGCTCCGAACATCAAGACCTGTCTTAGTTTCAAGCACATCTTTTTCAGTCCATCGTAGTTCCTTAGTATAAAAATCGTGATGCCCCTGAGGATATAGAAAGCGAATTCTTTCAACTGCTGAGACAATATCAGCTATTTTTGTGATCTTATCTTCATCCTCACAAATAAGTAGGCTTGCAGACTCAACAGAGTGCACACTCTCAATAAGTTCAGTCAATATATTTTGGGGTATTTTTTGTCCGTTTCCCTTTTTTCTGTTGGTTAATCTAATTGGCATACCCGCAACAAGATCCGGCCTGTAAGGATGTCCGGTAATGGTAAAATAAAAAGCGGCCACTAACCTTTTGTTATTCTGATTAGGAAATAAATCGGGGGTAACGCTTAGTCCTAATTTTCCTGATTCTAATTTCAGGTTTTCTATTGCTGCACCCAATGAAATATTCGAAGTTATCTGATCAAAATCTCCCCAGGAGATAGATTCTTGTTCATTATGGAAAAGGTAAAGCTTTCCTTGGTATGCATACCAGATCCAAGGTTGGTTGTTTCCCGCAGAAGGAGCCATCACTGCAGCAGAAACCAATTGTCTAATCTGAGCTGGTTCAAGTGTCATACTGTCCGTGCTAATCTCGAGTACGGCAGCTTTCATCTCTTCTTCCGTTAACTCTTCGGCATTCAGTTCTTCCACAGCATAGACCGTATTATCAACTTTAAAGGCTTTATCGCCTACCAATTCTTCCATATCTACCCAGTACCGGCCCGATTCATGATATTGATCAAGAATAATTCTTCTGGAAACGTCAGCACAAAGAGCACCTCCTAGTGCAACACCAGACGCCAGCTGAGGCCATGTGGTAATGGTTTGCCCGACTTCGCACATGGATGCCTGAAGTCTGTTTGATAAAGTTTCTACCCCAATAATAGCCAGCATATAGGGTATCTTTTCCTCGTTGGTTGTCATATGCTTAGCCCTAGCATGATCTAGGTGGTCAATCATCCCATGTAAAATCGGACGGTCGGGTTCAAGATCGAACCGCTCCACGTCCAAAGTACCACGGTCGTTCATGTCCATCACAACGGGAATATGAAGTGACTTTGCCTTATGTCTTAATAATATTTTAATATCAATTCCATCACATTCGTCAATTACAAGATCCAAGTTGCCGCCTTCACAGAAAAATTCGTCCATATTTTCTTCTGTCAAGCCGTCCCCAAAGCATATTACCTTTAAAAAAGGATCTATTTCTTTGATTTCCCTTGCTACGATGATCACTTTTGGTAGGCCAAGGTTTTGAATACCTGTCCTAATGCGGTTGATGTTCGTGAGTTCGAGCAAATCGAAATCTGCAAGCCTGATCTCACCGAAGCCTCGTTCCATTGCCATTGTAACTGCGGCCGATTGACCCACCGAAAGACCAACTACTCCAATCTTTTGCTTACCCAAAAGGTCACGCTCTTCACGAGTAATTTTGTAAATATTTCTGTTGGTTCTTACCTCTATATATTCCTCCTCATCAAGGATGTGTACAAGCCTGTCAGACCATGGAAAAAAGACCCACACTCCGTAATCTTGCATAGACAAGTTGCCAATGTGTTCAGCTTTAAGTTTTTCCAGTTCCTGAGGCTCGGGTTTTCTCTTCGGATGCTTGGATTTTATCAAGTCATCTAGCTGCGTTGAGAGCTGGTCGTGAATCTTAATATAAGGCTTTTGCTTTAGTAATTTTTCAAGTTTCGTTTCATCGTCAGCCAAGTAAATTCTAAAGAATAAGGGTTCTACAGAAAGGTGATCTTCCAGTGTCTGATTTTCAAGTATTAACATTTACAATTAATTTTTTAGCTATAGGGTTTCATTCAATTACTACAAAAATAACTATATTTACCAGATAAATTAGCGTAATCGTCGGGATTTAGCCAATTTCGCATAATATTTTCTATGGAGAAGCAAATGATTAACATCTTATATGTAGATGATGAGGTCCATAACCTTGTCGCATTTAGAGCTGCCTTTAGAAGATCATTCAACATATTTACAGCAGAGTCTGCAAAGGAAGCATTGGTTATAATGCAAACCGAAACCTTCCATATTATAGTTTCAGATCAGCGTATGCCAGTCATGACTGGCGTTGATTTTTTTCAGTCAATTATTGCAAATTATCCTGATCCTGTCAGGATTTTACTTACCGGTTATGCAGATATAAATGCGGTAATAGATGCCATAAATAATGGACAAGTTTACATGTATATTAACAAGCCCTGGCAAGAAAAAGAATTAAAAATGAGCCTTGAAAAAGCTTTCGAATTATTTGCATTACGCAGAGAAAATAAACGTTTGCAAGAGCAGCTTTCTATTGTAAATGAACAACTGGAATTCATGTTCAGGCAAAAATTAATTTCGTAATTACAATCCTTTTGTCAAAATTATTCATGAACTTAATTATAAATAGTTTTTCATGTAAAAAAAGTTTTTTTGATGTTAAAAAAGCGATACATTTAAAGAATATATACTACCCCCTATGAGTTCTGATGCATCAATAAATGTTTTATATGTAGATGACGAAGTTCACAACCTTAATTCTTTTAAGGCTGGATTTAGGCGATTGTTTAACGTCTTTGTAGCTGAGTCTGCTATCGAAGGACGAAAAATATTGGAAACTGAAGACATCCAAGTGATCATTACAGATCAACGCATGCCAGTTACCACTGGAATAGAATTCCTCGAATCAATAATTCCTAATTTTCCTGAACCAATGCGCATCCTATTAACTGGTTACGCAGATATCAATGCAGTAATTGATGCAATAAACAAAGGACAAGTCTATAAATACATTCAAAAGCCCTGGTTGGATGAGGATCTAAGGATTAACATCCAGAAAGCTTATGAAGTTTATGCCTTAAGAAAAGAAAATCGTGAACTTACTGAACGATTGCTTTTAGCCAATGAACAATTAGAATATCTCTTGAGGCAAGATCCTCCTAACTAACGTTTTTCGTATATTAACAAGATTATGAAGAAATGGGGGCTAGTATTCTCGTTAATATTTGGTTGTGCGGTTTTTAATATACTTAATGCACAAAGTATATCAAATGAGGGTACAGATTTCTGGGTCGTATTTCCTACTCATGATCCTGCTGGTGCCGGAACGGCATCAAATCCATTTAAATTAGCCAATATTAAAATTTATGTAACTGCAAAAGTTAAATCTCACGTCACCATAAGCTGTGGAACAATTACGCCAATAGAAATTGATGTTTTACCCAATATTGTCGACAGTGTTCTTATTCCTAGGTCAAACGCTTACATTAATGAAGTTGAAGCGGGAGGGGTGCTCAGCAACAGGGGAATTCACGTTCAGGTTAAGCAAGGAGATCCAAAGGTAGCTGTATACGCTCACATTTATGCGGGGCAACGATCAGCAGCATCATTAATATTACCTAATGAGTCGCTTGGTCAGGAATATTATTCCATGAATTTTACTCAAACCTTAACCTCGACAGGGACAAATAAGAATTTTCTTGTGCTAACCGCCGTAGAACCGAATACCAAATTGATAATTCATAAGGCGAATAGTAGTCAAATGATAAATATTACTTTGCCGAACGCCGGTGATGTATATGAGTACCTTGGCGATGGGGTAGAGGATATTACCGGCACGTTTGTAGAGATCGATCCTGCTTCTGCTGACGCTTGCACAAAAAGATTTGCTGCATTTTCCGGCTCTACTGCCGTAGCTATCGGATGCCAGGGCGCTGGTGGCGGCCAATTGTCTAGAGACCCACTGTTCCAGCAGCTTTACCCGCCATCCAGCTGGGGCAAAAATTATGGTATAGTTCCATTTAAGGACAGGAGTTATATGTTCAGGGTTGTAGCAAGGGAAGATAATACTGAAGTAAGGGTAAATGGAAACACAGTTGCGGTACTTAAAAAAGGCGACTATTATCCAAAAATAGCAAATCAGCAGATTCTTAATGATCCTTTGACCATATCTTCCAACAAAAATATCAGTGTTGCTCAATATTCTTTATCACAGGTATGCACCAGCGCAATTGGAATTAGTTTAGAAGGCGATCCCGAAATGGTACTACTCAATCCAATTGAATTTAACATTAAGGCGGTAACACTTTTTTCTTCCACCCTTCAAAATATAACCAGTAGGTTTATTAACGTGTTTATGAAAACATCTGCCCGCAATAGTTTCAGGATTAATGGTAGGCAACCTTCAGATGGAAGTAGCTGGGTAATCATGCCGATTAACGAAGCTTATTCTTATCGCCAAATCCAAATAACCGATATCAGCTCTACATTAACCGCTAGTGACGGTTTTAACGCAATAGCTTACGGCTTTGGTAGCTTTGAATCTTATGCATATTCTGCCGGTACCAACCTTGCAGCCAACAACTATTTGTTAGTCAGCAATACTGTTACCAATGTCGATGCACCAAATGCCTGTATTGATCAGAAGTCCAACTTTAAAATCATACTTGATTATAAGGCCATCTCTATAAAATGGAACCTGGATGGGGAAGGAGATGTAACATACACTCCAGAACCTACTGTTATTCAAACACCTAATGGGCCAAATTATGTATATATATATGATATACAGAAAACTTTTCCTAATCTGGGTTCTCATACCATGGTGGTAACTGCGCTACAGTCCAATCAGTTCAATTGTCTCGGTGGTGATGTTTCTTATAATTTCACATTTGAAGTAACCCCCATTCCCACAGCAAAGATGATGGTTGATCCAACCCCATGTCCTGATACTGAAATTACTTTTACAGACAATAATAGCGATTCTCATATCGCTAATAAGGCGGTAGATAAGTGGTTTTGGGACTTTGGTGATGGTGCTACCTCTACTGAACAACACCCAATACACATTTACACTAAATCCGGGCCATTTACAGTGAAATTCTCTGCCGGATTGGAAGACGGCTGTATGTCTGATGTTATAATGCAGAACATTAATGTTAGACCCAGAATGACACCTAAATTCCTCGTAAATAAAACAGGTTGTATTAATACGGATTTATTATTTACAGATCAAAGTACTATCGAAGCAGGGAGTATTGTTAAATGGAACTGGGACTTTGGAGATGGTACAACTTCTACTGAGCAAACCCCCAACCATAAATTTACATCTGAAGGTACCTACAAGGTTACACTCGTTGTAGAATCGAAGCCTGATCCTGGGTTAACAACTGGTTGTAAAAGTTTACCCATTACTAAAGTCGTTATCATCAATAAACTTCCGATACCGGATTTTGAACTTCCGGATGCCTGTATTAAGGATCCTTTTGCCGTGTTCAAAAATTTAACTGTTGATGCTGATGGCAGTACCGGCGGATTAACCTATATATGGAGTTTTAACGACCCAAGTTCAACGCCGGCTAATAATACCTCTACTAATAAAGATGGTTCGCATAAATACACCGCTGCGGGTAATTACAATGTTTGGCTTACAGCTACCAATGCAAATGGTTGTAGTGCTACTATCAAGAAGGCCTTTACGTTAAATGGCTCTGATGTGGTCGCAGCTTTTACTGTGGCAGATCCAACTAACCTGTGTAGCAACCAGGATATTGTACTCAACAATACTTCTAAAGTAAATATTGGTAAAGTTACCAAACTGGTTTTCTATATGGATGCGGCAAACAATCCAACCGAACAATCCATTGTAGATGAAGATCCAATTGATGGCAAAGCGTACAAATTCAAATATCCTGCTTTTACTACCCCTGTAAATAAAACCTTTACCATACGCATGATCGCCTTTTCTGGCACAGAATGTTTCCAGGAAATCAGTCAGCAAATAACTGTTAAGCCATCTGCAATGCTGGTTTTTGACGCAGTTCCACCGGCTTGTATAGCTGCAGGAAGTGTGCAGATTACGCAGGCTAAGGAGATTTTAGGTGTTGCTGGCACAGGTAGCTTTTCTGGTCCTGGAGTTAGTACGTCCGGACTGTTTGATCCGCTTGTAGCGGGCGTTGGAACTCATACAATCACGTATGTTTACACGGCGTCAAACTCCTGCGATGCCAGTATTACTCAAACCATAACCGTTTTTCCTTCTCCATCATTAACTGTGGCTAATGAAATTTTTATTCTTATAGGCGGACAAAAACAAATTACCGCAACCGCCACAGGTAATGGATTAACGTATAAATGGTCGCCTTCAACTGGTCTTAGTAAAGATGATATTTTAAATCCCATTATGCAGGGCGATGATGACCGCGAATATACCCTAACAGTAACCAACAATCAGGGTTGTTTTGTGTCGCAAAAGATTTTATTAAAAATTTTAAGGGTAGTAGAGCCTGCCAATGCTTTTAGTCCCAATGGTGATGGAGTAAACGATGTCTGGGGTATTAAATACATAGATTCTTACCCAAATGTATCTGTTGATATCTTTAATAGATATGGCAATAAAGTTTTCTCCAGTACGGGGTACACCAGGCCATTTGATGGAATGTTTAAAAATGAGGCTTTACCTGTCGGAACTTATTATTATATTATCAATCCAAATATAGGTACAAAAAACGTGACTGGTTCGCTAACTATTATCAGATAAATTGAGAGTACGAGCATACATATTTTCATTTTTTCTACTGCTTTCTGTAGATCTGTGCGCGCAGCAAAGGCCTCAGTATACGCAGTATATCTTCAATAACTACCTGCTTAATCCTGCATTGAGCGGGATGGAAAACTATACAGACCTTAAATTCGGTTACCGTAAACAATGGACAGGGATCCAGGATGCTCCCAAAACTACTTTTTTTTCTGCAAACTTGGCCCTGGGCGATCAATACTTATGGAGAAATGCATTGTCCCTGCCCGAAAAAGGGGAGGATCCTATGAGTAGGAATTATATGCAGAATTATACTTCATCACCCTCACATCATGGTATCGGGATAGTAGCAGTATTGGATGATGTAGGCCCGCTTTCCAGACTTGATGCCGGTTTAACATATGCCTATCATTTACAGGTTAACAACTCTTTAAACTTCTCAGTGGGTATATTGGCGGGAATATCCAGAATAGGGCTAGACGTTAACGCTTTAGAATTTGAAGTTCAGAATGATCCCGCCATACAGAATACTATTGTGAGTCAGATCAAGCCAGATCTTGGCTTGGGTGTTTGGTTATATGGTGCCAACTTCTTTGCAGGGGCCTCCGTTCAGCAGATTCTTCCCCAAAAATTAAGCTTTACCAGCGATCCAAACTATACAGCTGGTAAAGAAGTGCCGCACTTGTTTGTCACTACAGGCTACCGTTTCTTTGTAGCCGAAGATATTGCATTAACACCATCAATAATGGTAAAAATGGTTAGACCCACTCCCTTGTCAATTGATGCCAATTTAAAAGCGGTATTTAAAGACAGGTTTTGGTTGGGCGGTAGTTATCGAAAAAATGATTCCTTCTCAGCACTTGCAGGCATCAACATCAATAAAACTTTTAATGTTACCTACTCTTACGATTTCCTCACCTCACAGTTAAATACCGTAAGCAATGGCAGTCATGAAATTGTTCTTGGTATACAGCTCAATAACGTATATCAGGTAATGAGTCACATGAGGATGTGGTAATAAAAGCTTTAATTAAAGCTCTTTGCGCAAACGGGCTACCGGGATATTCATTTGCTCCCTGTATTTAGCAACTGTACGTCTCGCAATGTTATAACCTCTATCTTTTAAAATGTCTGTAAGTTTTTCATCAGCCAATGGCTTGCGTTTATCTTCACTGCCGATGCAATCTTCCAGGATTTTCTTTACCTCTTTGTTTGAAACCTCTTCACCGCTTTCGGTCTGTATGGCCTCAGAGAAGAAAGATTTAAGCAGAAATGTACCAAATTCAGTCTGTACATATTTTGAATTTGCAACCCTGGATACGGTGGAGATATCCATATCAATTTTATCTGCAATATCCTTCAAGATCATTGGGCGCATTTTACGCTCATCACCTGTTAGCAAGTACTCATATTGATACTGCATAATGGCATTCATGGTTTTAAGTAAGGTTTGCTGACGTTGCTTAATGGCATCAATAAACCATTTCGCCGAATCCAGTTTTTGCTTAACAAACTGCACGGCCTCTTTCATCTTTTTATCCTTTTGAGCGGCCTTATCATAGTGGTCAAACATATCAATATAAGACCGGCTCACCCTAAGTTCGGGTGCATTCTTTGAGTTAAGCATTAATATCAATACCCCATCATTGTTAGAAACGTGGAAATCAGGGATGATTTGTAATTGCTTTGTAGTAACCTGATTAGAATCACCTGGTTTAGGGTTTAACCTCAATATCTCAGCAATAATTTCTTTTAGGTCTTCACTATTCAGGCCTAATGCCTTCTCCAACTTATCGTAATGCTTGCGTGTAAATTCGTCCAGGTGATGCTCAACAATTTCTATGGCCTTCAGTATAATCGGGTTATTAAGATCTTTGCGTTTAAGCTGCAACGTGAGGCATTCCTGTAAATCCCTTGCAGCAATGCCCGGAGGATCAAAAGCTTGAATCACTTTAAGCATCTCCAACACATCTTCTTCTTCCACCATCACATTCTGAGAAAATGCAAGATCATCAATCATAGAGATAATTGGTCTGCGCAGGTAACCATCGTCGTCCAAACTTCCAATAATCTGTTTACCTATTATGAAATCATGGTCAGATAATGGAACAAGGTCCAGTTGTTCTTGCAAACTCTCAAAGAAAGTACTCTCAATAGCTATGGGAGTTTCCTTCTTCTCCTCGTCGTCATCACTGTTATTGTAAGAAGTGCTATAGTCGTTAGGATTGTCGTCCTGTAAATAATCATCTACATTGAATTCATCCGTGTTGTCCTCCTTGGCAATTGGGTCGTAGTCGTCCTGCTTGTCGTCGTCATACTCGCTCTTTGGCTCTTCCGCTATCATTAAGCTAGGGTCTTCCAGCGCCGGATTTTCTTCTAATTCTTCTTTTATACGCGTATCCAATGCAACAGTAGGCACTTGCAGCAATTTAATAAACTGTATCTGCTGAGGGGAAAGTTTTTGTAATAATTTCTGTTGTAAATGTTGTTTAAGCATATTATGATTAAGAGGAATAAAGACAACCGTTTCAAAAATAGGTAATTTCAGTAACATTAAAGAAATGGGAAATTTATATTTCATTTGCCTTTAAGCGGCTATAGGTGTATCTTTATTTTATATCATTGATTATCAGTTGTATAATCACTATTTTAACTATTTTATACTACCAAACCTATATACTTTATATATTTGCTTTATGAAACCAGTTGTCGATAGTAAAATTGCAACCTGTACTTCCTGTAATTGCAACTGATACGATCAACTGTTTAGAACAAAACTTTAGCAGCTTAAGTCGCCAGATTAAAGCCGCTTTTAAAACAAGACCAAAATTAGATGCAAAGCTTTAGAACAGAGTTAGAGAATCCTATTGTCGAAAAAGATATCATAGATCTTGAAAAGAAGATCAGGCAATTTCGCGAAGGTATAATCCATGAAGAGAAATTCAGAAGTCTCAGATTAGCACGTGGCGTATATGGTCAGCGGCAGCCTGGAGTGCAAATGGTACGTATAAAACTTCCTTTTGGTAAAGTTACTTTTAAACAACTGTTACGCATTGCAGATGTTTCTGATGAGTATGCAAGCAGTAACCTACACCTAACTACCAGACAAGATATCCAGATTCACTATGTAAGTTTAGACCGGACTCCTCAGCTTTGGGAAGAATTAGAGCGTGATGATATTACGCTAAGAGAAGCTTGTGGTAATACCGTAAGAAACGTTACCTCATCTCCTGATTCTGGTATCAATCCCAATGAAGTATTTGATGTTTCTCCTTATGCTCATGCATTTTTTACCTATTTCCTAAGAAATCCAATTTGTCAGGAAATGGGCAGAAAGATAAAATTCTCTTTCTCTTCTGATGAACGCGATACCGCTTATAGCTATATTCACGATCTTGGTTTTATTCCAAAAATTAATGAGCAGGGCGAGCGTGGCTTTAAAGTTATGATGGCCGGCGGATTGGGCGCCCAGCCTTTTCTTGCAGCACCGATATTTGATTTCCTACACGAAGATCAGATCATCCCTTATGCAGAATCTTTGTTAAGGGTGTTTGATCGTTATGGCGAAAGAACCAATAGGAACAAAGCACGTTTAAAATATCTGGTTCAAAAGTTAGGATTAGATGAGGTATTGCGACTAGTTGAAGAGGAGCGCATTGCCAATAAATCTAAATCTTTTAAAATAGACAGGAATACTGTTCCACAGCCTCAAATACCTGAGCCAACTAATTACCCAGTTCTTGATGAAGTGGTCAATTCAATGGAATACAAACATTGGAGAGCAACAAATGCAGTTGCGCAAAAGCAAGAAGGCTTTTTTGGGGTATACATCAAGGTATCTAAAGGAGATATTAAAACAGAACTTGCAAGAGCCTTAGTTGCTGCCATCCGCCCTTTCGTGGCTGATGAGATCAGGATCACTCAAAACCAGGGCTTGCTGTTAAAGTTTGTTAGAGAAGATGCTTTGCCTTCTTTATTCGCTGCGCTTAAACCACTAGGCTTTGCAATACCAGGTTTTGATAGCATTGCAGATGTAACCACTTGTCCGGGTACAGATACCTGTAACTTAGGTATTTCCAACAGCATGTCGCTCTCTGTTGCGTTAGAAGACGTGATTTACGAGGAATATCCGGAGTTAATCTACGATAAGGATTTAAAAATCAAGATCAGCGGATGTATGAATTCATGCGGACAGCATGGATTGGCACATATCGGTTTCCATGGTAGTTCTGTAAAAGCAAATGGAAAAGTGGTTCCCGCTGTTCAGGTAATGCTTGGCGGTGGCACTGTTGGTAACGGAGAAGGCCGCGTAGCAGAACGTGTTATAAAAGCACCTTCTAAGCGTGCCCTTGATGTTCTTAGAACGTTATTGAATGATTACGCAGGCCTTGCTGAAGAAAAAGAAAGTTTTCATGCTTATTACGACAGACAGGGTAAAGATTATTTTTACCAGTTGTTAAAGCCGTTGGCTGATTTAACCAACCTGAAAGACGACGAATATGTTGATTGGGGTCATGAAGAAACCTTTGTTACTGCAATTGGTGTAGGGGAATGTGCTGGTGTTGTGATTGATCTTGTAGCTACTTTATTGTTAGAAGGTTTTGAAAAACTGGAATGGGCAGAAGCTTCTTACAAAGCCGGAGCTTGGTCTGATGCCATCTATCATGCCTATGCTGTTTTTGTAAGTAGTGCTAAAGCCATGTTATTAGATAAAGGCATAAGCAGCAGTACTCAAATTGGAGTAATTAGAGAGTTTGATATTAATTACATCGAAACAGGAGAGATCAGTATATCGGGAACTTTCAATGAACTGGTACTTCAAATTAATAAGAATGAGCCAACTGAGGCCTTTGCGACAAGTTATCTGGAGCAAGTAAGAGACTTTACAGCTCAAATTAAAACAAAGAAATCATTATAGTGACCAGTCACGTTTTGGTACAAAAGAGGAGGAATAAATAATGATTACTCAACATATAAATAAAAAAGAGCCAAGAATTACTTTAGTAGGTGCTGGCCCCGGTGATCCTGATTTGATTACCATGAAGGGTGCAAATGCATTAAAAACTGCCGATGTTGTTTTGTACGATGCATTAGTCAATGAAGGTGTGCTGGATTATGCTAATCCAGACGCCATTAAAGTTTATGTAGGCAAAAGATCAGGAGAGCACTCATTTGGGCAGGACGCCATCAATAAACTGATGATAGATTATGCCCTTAACTTTGGCCATGTAGTGCGCTTAAAAGGTGGTGACCCTTTTGTGTTCGGCAGGGGATACGAAGAACTGGATTTTGCTGCGGGATATAGCATCCCCGTGTCCGTTGTTCCAGGTTTGTCAAGTTCTATATCAGTACCCGGTTTACAGCAAATACCTGTAACACACCGTGGCTTAAGCGAAAGCTTTTGGGTAGTAACCGGCACTACTTCTTCTGGTAAAATTTCCAATGATCTTTATGAAGCAGCTAGGTCTAAAGCTACTGTAGTGGTGTTAATGGGGCTAGGTAAGCTTGCAGAGATTGTAAAGTTGTTCCAAAACGAAGGGAAAGGCTTATTGCCTGTAGCCGCTATTCAAAGTGGCTCTACAGAGAACGAGAAACTGGCTATTGGCGTTGTAGATACTATTGTAGAGGTAGTGGTAGAAAAGGGCATCCAAGCACCTGCAATATTGATATTCGGACAAGTAGTTTCACTTCATCCGTCTTACCAGCCAATTCGTGAATTTTATGCGGCATTAAAAGAAGACTTGTAGTTTTTATGGAGGGTAACCAATTATTTCCTGTCTTCTTGAAGCTGAATACCATACATACCGTTCTCATTGGCGCGGGTCCAATAGGTTTAGAAAAGTTATCTGCAATGCTTAATAATAGCCCGCAGGCCAATATAACTGTTGTCGGATTAACCATCTTGCCTGAACTGCAAGCATTTGCTGATGATTATGAAGGTGTTAAAGTTATCCAAAAAGCTTTTGAACCTTCAGATCTGGATGACGCCGATTTAATTGTTGTCGCTACCAATAATGCAGTTTTAAACGAAGAGATTAGGGTTCTGGCAAGCAGCCGCAACCTATTGGCCAACTTTGCAGATAAACCAGATTTGTGCGATTTCTATTTAGGCTCAATAGTTACAAAAGGAGACCTGAAGATTGCTATATCAACAAATGGTAAATCCCCAACCATAGCAAAAAGACTTAAAGAAGTATTGAACGACAGCTTGCCAGACGAACTGAACGACACCTTGCAGTACATGCAGGCATTGAGAAATACACTAAACGGCGATTTTACTTCAAAGGTGAAGCGCTTAAATGAAGTAACTTCCTCGCTGGTTGAGCAGAAAGACGATAAAGAAATTTCAAGACCAAATCTTAAATGGCTAATATGGCTGGCCATCGTATTTTCATTTGCCATCGTTGTAACAGTTTTTTGGCATAAAGAACCAGAGTTTCAGACTTTTGTAGCTAACATCAATCCAATGTTTTACTGGTTCCTTCTCGGGGGATTCATCTTTTCTATGATTGATGGGGCAATAGGCATGTCCTACGGTGTAACCTCTACTTCTTTCTCTATCGCTATGGGCATACCACCCGCATCGGCCAGTATGGGTGTCCATCTTTCAGAAATTCTTAGTAACGGCATTGCCGGCTGGATGCACTACCGTTTTGGTAACATCAACTGGAAGCTATTTAAGCTCTTACTAATACCCGGCATATTGGGTGCCGTTTCAGGCGCCTACTTACTCTCTTCATTAGAGCATTACAGCAATTATACAAAGCCTTTTGTATCCTTATACACCCTTATTTTAGGTTGCGTAATCTTATCAAAGTCCCTAAAAATAAAAGCAAAAGGTGCTGCCAAAAAAAGTAAGATCAAGAAGATCTCTTTATTGGGTGCATTTGGCGGGTTTATAGACGCCGTAGGCGGTGGCGGCTGGGGCTCTATTGTATTGTCCACCCTTATTGCCGGTGGCAGAAGCCCACGCTTCTCCTTAGGTACCGTAAAGATTACCAGGTTTTTTATCGCTTTAATGAGTTCATTAACATTCATAACAATGTTAAACGGCAAGCACTGGGAAGCAGTGGGAGGGTTGGTTATAGGAAGCGCCTTAGCATCGCCTATAGCGGCAAGGGTTTCCAATAAGATTTCTGCAAAAGCCATCATGCTATCTGTAGGGGTAATTGTTATTTTGGTAAGTCTAAACAGTATTATTAAATTTATCCTCAAATTGGTATAAATATGAAGGAGCAAATAGCAGCTATAGCAGCGCGCATTAAGGACTTGGATCCTGTAGATGCGCTAAAGTATTTCGCCACTGAGCATGCCGGTAAGATTGTTTTCTCCACTAGCTTTGGCTGGGAAGACCAGGTTATTACCCACATGATCTTTGCAAATGACATTCCAATTAAGGTATTTACTTTAGAAACCGGTCGCCTGTTTCCAGAAACTTATTATGTCTGGAGCCGAACCCTGGAGATTTATAAAAAACCAATAGTGGCCTATCATCCAAAAGCAGATTTATTGGAAGATTTAGTTACAGCCAAAGGGCCTAATAGTTTTTACGAATCGGTTGATAACCGTAAACAATGCTGCTACATCCGTAAATTGGAGCCCCTAAAACGCGCCATAACCGGTAATAACTTATGGGTAACCGGAATCCGATCTGAACAATCCGTTAACAGGCATGATATGAGTAACCTGGAATGGGATGAAGCCAACCAGATCTTAAAGTATCACCCCATATTTTACTGGTCGCTGGATGAGGTAAAGGCTTACATCAAAGCAAATAACATAGTTTACAACACATTACATGATAAAGGTTTCCCGAGTATAGGCTGTGCGCCATGTACAAGGGCAGTTAGAGAAGGAGAAGACTTTAGAGCAGGCAGATGGTGGTGGGAAGATCAGTCTAAAAAGGAATGCGGCTTACATGCCACAACGTAATTGCAAAAAGACAAATGAGTAAGTATAATTTAGATTATTTAGACGAATTAGAGGCCGAGGCCATCCACATTTTGCGTGAGGTGGCAGGGCAATTTGAAAAGCCTGCATTGTTGTTTTCGGGCGGTAAGGATTCTATAACCCTGGTTAGATTGGCTGAGAAAGCCTTTAGACCCGGCAAGTTTCCTTTCCCCCTGGTACATATTGATACCGGGCATAATTTCGAAGAAACCATCACCTATCGGGATGAGATGATAGAACGCATTGGCGAGAAACTAATTGTTGGTAGCGTACAAGAATCCATAGACCAAGGTAAAGTAGTAGAGCAAAAGGGCAAAAATGCAAGTAGAAATTCCTTGCAGACAGTTACTTTGTTAGATACCATTGCACTGCACGGTTTTGATGCCTGTATTGGTGGTGCCCGCAGAGATGAAGAAAAAGCAAGAGCCAAGGAGCGTATCTTTTCTGTAAGAGATGAATTCGGTCAGTGGGATCCTAAGCGCCAGCGGCCGGAGCTTTGGAACATTTACAACGGTAAAATCCATAAAGGAGAAAACGTTAGGGTGTTTCCAATCAGTAACTGGACCGAGCTTGATGTTTGGAATTATATAAAGAGAGAGCAAATAGCGTTGCCTTCTATTTATTTTGCACACAACAGGGACGTCATTACCAGAAACGGACAGCTTATGGCAGCTTCTCCATTCTTAAACATGGATGCTGAAGATGTTATTGAACACAAAAAAGTAAGGTTCCGTACGGTAGGCGATATGAGCTGCACTGCTGCGGTAGAGTCGGATGCCTATCTTCTGGATGACATCATTTCAGAGATCAGTGCGTCAAAAATTAGTGAACGTGGTGCCCGCATGGACGATAAAGTATCGGAAGCTGCAATGGAAGACCGCAAAAAGGGAGGATATTTCTAATGAACATATTAAAATTTTTTACAGCTGGTAGTGTTGATGATGGCAAAAGCACATTGATAGGCAGGTTGTTATACGATACAGATTCTATCCTGGCAGATCAGCTGGAAGCTTTACAACAATCCAACAGGAAAAATGACGACGGGTCTATTGATCTCGCTATTTTAACGGATGGTCTTAGGGCTGAGCGGGAGCAGGGTATTACTATAGACGTGGCTTACAAGTACTTTCAAACAGAGAAACGTAAGTTTATCATTGCAGATACCCCTGGCCATATTCAGTATACCAGAAACATGGTTACAGGAGCATCTACTGCAAAGCTGGCCATCATTTTAATTGATTCCCGTAATGGTGTGGTAGAGCAAACCATTAGGCACTCTTACCTGGTTTCATTGCTTGGTATTGAACATGTTGTGGTGTGTTTAAACAAAATGGACATGGTAGGCTACAGTGAAACTGTGTACAATACTATTGTTGATCAATACAAAAAACTTGCTGCAGATTTAGGATTACGTGAGGTTACTTTTATTCCGGTTAGCGCACTTAAGGGCGATAACGTAGTAAATGAATCTGAAAATATGACCTGGTACCAGGGAAACAGTTTGCTGCATTTCCTGGAAACAGTAGATGTAGAAGTTGGGCCATCTTATAACCTTGCCCGTATGCCGGTGCAATGGGTGGTAAGGCCACAAACTGATGAACTTCATGATTACCGTGGTTACGCAGGCCGCGTGCTTAGTGGCGCATTTAACGTGAACGATAAGGTAACAGTATTGCCTTCTGGCAGTAGTTCTGTGATAGCACGTATTGAAATCTTCGATCAGCAACCTCAGGTTGCTTATGCAGGTCAGTCGGTAACACTCCATCTAAAGGACAATATTGACATTAGCAGGGGCGATGTGTTGGTTAATTCTGATCACCTACCTCAAAGCTCACAGCTTATAGAAGCGGATCTTTGCTGGATGGATGCGAAACCGCTCGATGAAAGCATCACGTATTTATTGCAACACAATAGCAAGGTAACAAAGTGTAAGATCCGCGAGATTGTTTACAAAGTGGATATTAATACTTTGGAGAAACAAGATGCGCATGATTTTAAACTAAACGATATAGGTAGGGTTATTTTAAAAACCGCCGATCAATTGGCATTTGATTTCTATACTGAAAATAAAGCCAATGGCGCAGCCATATTAATTGACAGTAGAACCAACTTAACTATAGCAGCGCTGATGTTTAGGGCTGTTGCCGATTAAAGCGTTACCAATATTTACGTCTTTGTTATAACTTCTGGGTTATAATTTTAATAAAATCAATTGCCTAATCAAGACTGGAATCTTTTGCCCTGAAAAAGGGCAAAACTTCTTAGGTCTTTCTTAGTAGCAATTGATTTTTTTGCATTTAATAAAGTTTCAGTAAATATTCGTTAAAGATTAAAAACAGTTATTGAGGTAATCTATTAGGAATAACAACTAATAAATACTTAATAAAAAATATATAAAAAAAAGGGTTGCAATATCATTGCAATATCCTTGGATTATCCTTGCAATATCGTTACAATATCAAATTTAATATTGTAACGATATTGCAACCATAACGGAATGATACTTAAACTAAGTTATTTAATAGTTGTTTACTAGTTGTTTATAAGTTAACACTATGAGTTTGTTCAGAGTTTTACTATTTCTCACCTTTTTGTTTGCTTTTTATCTAGTAATACTTAATTTAAGTGAAATTTCGCGGAGTTACAGAAGCGGACAATCTTAATTATGGAAATCATACATCTCAGTGCAGAATGTTACCCCATTGCCAAAGTAGGCGGACTAGGAGATGTTGTTGGTGCTTTACCGAAATATCAAAACAAACTGGGTCATGTGGCCAAAGTGGTTATGCCGGCCTATGAAACTAAATTCTTTAGAGAGAATGAGTTTGAATCTGTTTATGATGGATGGGGGAAGTTAGGTTTTCAACATTTCTCCGTTAGGATATTTAGGGAGAAGACCAATAAATTGGGTTTTGATTTGTACCTGGTACATATTGCGGGCTTTACAGACAGGCCAAACGTATACGGCTATGCTGATGATACCGAGCGTTTCCTGGCCTTTCAAATTGGGGTGCTGGATTGGATGGCACAGTGGGAACATAAGCCCGACGTAATCCATTGCCACGACCACCATACCGGATTGGTGCCATTTATGACTGCACATTGTAATAAATACAGGCACTTAAATCAGATACCTACAATCTTAACTATCCACAATGCGCAATACCAGGGGCAATTTGGTTGGGATAAACTGAATTATCTGCCACCGTTTGATCTTTGGAAAGCCGGACAGTTAGACTGGAAGGGCGCTATTAATCCATTAGCATCTGCAATTAAGTGTTGCTGGCGTATAACTACCGTATCGCCTAGCTATCTGGAAGAGATCAGTTACCGTGCTAACGGACTAGAAGCACTGTTTGCAAGGGAAAGAGGCAAATCTGTAGGGATCCTAAACGGCATAGACAACGAAGTTTGGAATCCTACAGCTGATGCAATGTTGGAGAAGCAATTTGCTGTAAGAACTGTTGATAATGGAAAAAAAGCAAACAAACAGGCCTTATGTGATGTTTTTAATCTGGATGCAAGCAAGCCCCTGTTTACTTTTATAGGCAGACTGGTGGACGAGAAGGGAGCTGATCTGTTACCTGAAATCTTTAATAATGCGCTGTGGCAGCACAAAGGCGAAATAAATATACTGGTACTGGGCTCTGGAGACCCTCAGGTTGAAGGAAGGTTGTTCCAGTTAAAGGATGCTTTCCCAGGAAATTATAATGCTTACATAGGCTATAATGAACAGTTATCGCATCAGATTTATGCCGGTGCAGATTTTCTATTGATGCCAAGCAGAGTTGAGCCTTGTGGGCTTAACCAGATGTATGCCTTACGTTATGGCACAATACCAATTGTTAGAAGGATAGGTGGGTTAAAAGATACCGTTGTTGATATAGGAGACGGAGGGTTTGGTATATGTCATGATCAAACAAGTGCGTGGGATGTTGGACA
Source organism: Pedobacter sp. (assembly GCA_025351765.1). Lineage (GTDB taxonomy): Bacteria > Bacteroidota > Bacteroidia > Sphingobacteriales > Sphingobacteriaceae > Pedobacter. Next base: position 25,126 of record JANXVH010000103.1, on the reverse strand, counting down.
TGCAATTGGGCGTGCGATGGAATTGTACAACGACAAGAAAAAAATGAAAGAAATCCGTAAGTTTATGATGAACATAGATCATTCCTGGGATAAAGCAGCACAAGAATATATTAATCTGTACCAAATATAAATGAGAATAAAGTATGACTGAAAAAGTTTTAGGTGTAATCCTTGGCGGTGGCCAGGGCTCTAGGTTAGCCCCACTTACACAAACAAGATCAAAACCGGCGGTTCCAATAGGAGGTAAATATCGCCTTGTAGATATTCCAATTTCAAATTGCCTTAATTCAGGCATACATCGTATGTTCGTGTTAACTCAGTTTAACTCGGCATCGCTAAATAAACACATCAAAAATACTTATCACTTTAGTCATTTTAGCTCGGCTTTTGTAGATATTCTGGCGGCAGAGCAAACTCCTGATAACCCAACGTGGTTTCAGGGAACGGCAGATGCGGTAAGGCAAACCATGCACCATTTATTAAACCATGAGTTTGAGTATGTGTTGATCCTTTCTGGCGATCAGTTGTATCAGATGGATTTTAACGAAATGGTTAATGCACACATAGAAAGTGGTGTGCAGATTACGTTGGCTACCATTCCTGTAAATGCGAAGGATGCACCTGAGTTTGGGATTTTGAAGGCTAATGAGCAAAATATCATTACCTCCTTTATTGAAAAACCTAAAACTGGCTTAGAAAACTGGACATCAGATACTGGCCCGGAGATGCATGCTGAAGGTCGCGATTACCTGGCTTCTATGGGCATTTACATTTTCAATAGGGATTTATTGATCAAAATTTTCTCTGAGAATGCAGAAGAAAAGGATTTTGGTAAAGAGATTATTCCAAGGATGCTTAGGACTTATGATGTTCTGAGTTTTCAATATGAGGGCTATTGGACAGATATAGGTAATATATCTTCCTTCTTTGAGGCTAATTTAGGCTTAACGGACGATATTCCTAAGTTTAATTTGTTTGATCACCACCACAGTATATTTACCAGGGCCCGGATGTTGCCCCCATCTAAGATATTAGGGACTACTTTAGATAAGACCATTATTGCTGAGGGCTGTATTTTACAAGCTGAAAGTATTAAACATGCTGTAATTGGAGTTAGATCTCGGATTGGTATAGATACGCATATTCAGAGTTGCTATATTATGGGGAGTGATAAGTACCAAACGCTGGAAGAGATTAAAGAGGATTTGGATGCGGGAATACCGATGATAGGGATTGGCGAAAGGTGTAAGATTACTAACGCTATTGTAGACAAGAACAGTCGGATTGGTAATGATGTAACCATTATTGGTGGAGATCATTTAGAAGATGGTGATTTTGATTTTTATACCGTTAAGGATGGTATTGTTGTAGTGAAAAAGGGCGCGGTTATTCCTAATGGAACGGTAGTTTAAATATTTTTATTTATACGTGAAAGGGTGTAAGTTGTATTAAACCCGGATAATAGTTAGCTTTTATCCGGGTTTTTTGTACAAATTGCAATTTTTATTACCACCTGTATGAGAATTATCAGGCTCTGTGATACTTGATACTGCGTCAAAAGCCTCAATTATTCTACCTTTAGTACCATTATGAAATGGATCACCCGTGAACGTCCGAAGATCGACCGCATTGCCTGTCCCTGGCTGATCAAACGATTTATTGATGTTGATGCGGAGATCATCTTTGTGCCGTTCGACGAAGTTTTAGCAAGAGCTAAGGAAGTAAACGCAATACCTTTTGACCTACCTAATGTAGAATACACGCATTACGAAGATCAATGTACATTCGACTATTTTATAAAAAAGCACCGAATGAATGATGCGGCACTCAACAGGATCGCAGCAATTGTTCGCGGTGCAGATACTGACCGGCATGATTTTTCCCCGCAATCTGCCGGGCTTGAGGCGATCTTTTCCGGTTTGGCCTACAACATCAAAGACGATCAGGAACTGTTGAAATTTGGGATGACTATTTATGATGGGCTATACAGTTGGGCTCAACATCTGCACCAGCTAAAACATACTCAGGCAGGGCCTGTTGAACAGATGCTTTTAGAGGTATTTCATAAGTACATCAAACAAAACAGTTCTAAGAAAGCACCCGTATGGGCTAATGAACTCAAGGAGATGATTCAGGATCAACTCGATACAAATATGAGCCTAAGTTTGCAACAGGTATCCAATGAGTTAGAGATTAATCCAACTTATTTATCACGCGAGTTCTCTAAGTATTTTGATAATTTGTCATTTGGTAATTATATTCGAAAGCTACGTATAGAAAAGGCGATCATCCTAATGAGCGATACGGATTACTCGCTAACGGAGATAGCTTACCTTACCGGCTTTTCTGACCAAAGCCATTTTAACCGTATTTTTAAAAAGCAAACCGGGCAAACCCCATCTCTTTATAAAAAAAGCGTCCTCAACAGTAAAAAAGATACAAATAGATAATTTCGTACAATTTTAAGGCTTGAACATTGGGTATTATTGCTGCACAATGTTTAAGCAATATTCTTTACGAGACATCACACTGTATTTTCTAAAGTTGGGTACCTGGGGTTTTGGCGGACCGGTGGCTTTGGTGGGCTATATGCAGCGTGACCTCGTGGAAGATAAAGGCTGGCTGACCGAGGAAGAATATAAAGAGGGATTAGCTTTAGCGCAACTAGCGCCAGGGCCTTTAGCAGCACAATTAGGCATCTATATCGGTTTTGTACATTATGGGCTAATTGGAGCGACCTTAACAGGACTGGCTTTTGTGCTGCCATCCTTTATTATGGTAGTGCTGCTAGGAATGGCTTACCAGCTTTATGGGGGGTTAGCCTGGATGCAGGCAGTATTTTATGGGGTGGGTGCCGCAGTAATCGGCATTATTGCCATGAGTTCCTACAAACTCACCGTCAAGTCTATTAGTAAGTTCGAGTTAGCTGCCATGAAAGCCAGGTGGTTGTTATGGCTATTTTATGTAGCGGGCATCGTGATAACCGTCATTACGGAACGCGAGGAAATCCTTTTATTCCTGGCTTGCGGAATTTTGTATATGGTGATCAAAGCGCCACCACAATGGCTCAAAAAGCCAGCGGTACTACCGGTAGGCTTAATAGTTAGCACCGGCTTTTGGAAGTATGATGGTAAGACTTTGCAGGAAATTGCCTGGTTCTTCGCTAAAGCAGGTGCGTTCGTATTTGGCAGTGGATTAGCTATTGTTCCTTTTTTACATGGCGGCGTTGTAAAAGAATTTGGCTGGCTGAACGAGCACCAGTTTGTAGATGCGGTAGCAGTTGCTATGATTACACCGGGGCCGGTGGTTATTACAGTTGGTTTTATCGGTTATTTAATAGCAGGCTTTCCCGGTGCCTGTATTGCGGCTTTAGCCACCTTTTTGCCTTGTTATGTATTTACTGTAGCCTTAGCACCCTCTTTTAAAAAGATTGCGAAGAACAGCAGTATTAAAGCTTTTGTGGAGGGTATCACTGCTGCTGTTATCGGCGCATTGGTCGGATCTGTTGTTGTCATTGGCTTTAAGTCCATCATAGATATTCCAACTGCCCTGATTGGCATGGGAGCCATATTAGCCCTTATCTATAGTAAAAAATTACAGGAACCATACATTATCGGAATCGCCGCTATCGTCGGTATCCTAATCAAAGCCTTTTAAATATATCAAAATGCTTTATCACTGCACTTTTATTAATTTTGCTGGATGGGGTAAATAAAGAAGATGTCAGTGCGATAAGTTATGTTCAAACTCATTGAAATACGAGTAGAATTTGAGTTGTGCCGTCGTATCTTTGCATCATGCAGCGCAATTTTACGGATCAGTTAGGCCGGATAGTTTCCGTCAATTACCCGCCAAAAAGAATAGTCTCCCTTGTGCCTTCACAGACAGAGCTTTTATTTGAGCTGGGAATGGACAAGGAGATTGTTGGGCTTACAAAGTTTTGCATCCATCCAATTGAGAAATTTGCGCAATGTGTAAAAGTTGGTGGGACTAAAAAGCTGAACATTGAGCTGATCAGGGGATTGGCACCCGACCTGATTATTGGCAATAAGGAAGAGAATCAGCAGAACGATATAGAAGAACTGATGCAGGAATTTCCGGTTTGGATGAGTGACATCAATGATCTGGAGGCATCAATGGATATGATTGCTAAAATAGGTACTTTGGTAGACAGGGAACCAGAAGCCGCCTACTTAAACCATTTGATCAATGCAGGCTTTACAGATCTTCAAACTCTTGCAGCTCAGTATGGAATTAACAAAACGGCTGCTTACCTGATTTGGAAAGAGCCCTACTTATTTGCCGGAAAAAATACTTTTATCGATCATCTGTTAACCGTTAATGGTTTAATTAATGTAATTAGGCAAAGCAGGTATCCGGAATCTACTTTAAGCGAACTGGCATTACTTAAACCGGATTTGATCTTCTTATCTTCAGAACCATACCCTTTTAAGCAACAGCACCTGGACGAAATACAAAAGCTCTTTCCACAAAGTAAAGTTATTCTGGTTGATGGAGAAATGTTTTCCTGGTATGGCAGCAGACTGGTAAAGGCCGTGCAATACTTCTTCCAATTTCAGAAAAAAATATCGGTGATTTAAGTCGCAGGAATTTGGCCGACAAATATTCGCCGTTTACCGAGAAGTACCGTATTTACACCTTTTACGCATTGGTGTGCATGTGTTTAGTCCATAGTTTTGAAGAAAAAAAATCATGGAAACTCTAAACAAAAAATCTAACCGCAATTTTAACATAGGTGTATTACTAGTAGGTATCGGTGTCATATTCATCGCTAAAAACCTTGGGTTATTCGTTCCATTCTGGGTATTGAGCTGGAAAACATTTTTGATTGCAATGGGTCTGTTAATTGGGTATAACAGAAACTTTAAACCAGGTGGGTGGATAGCGATGGTAATAGTTGGTTCAGTCTTTTTGATGAAGAGCATTATTCCTTTGGCATTCGGTCAAGTTGGTTTACCATTATTATTCATCGGCTTAGGGCTTTATGTGATCTTTAAACCTAAACACATATTTGGCGAATGCAACTACAGCCACAGAAAACATAAGTTCAATTTTGAGGGCATGCACAGCGAAGGAAAATAAGTAACCCTATCATATATATGAAGGCAATCAGAAATGATTGCTTTTTTGTTATTTTAGCAACCTATGGAAAACAAAGCCATCGCACGTACCCTTAGGTTATTGTCGCAGTTAATGGAACTGCACAACCACAATCCATTCAAAATTAAATCGGTAGCCAACGCCGCATTTAAGGTAGATAAGCTGCCTTTTCCGATACGTGAAAAATCTCTTGAAGAAATTGCACAAATAGACGGATTAGGCAAGAGCATATCTGCAAAAGTTTGGGAACTTTTGCAAACGGGCAGCATGGAAGAGCTAAAGCAAATTCTAAACGATACCCCAGAGGGTATCGTAGAAATGCTGAGCATTAAAGGCATTGGCTCCAAAAAGATTTATGTGATTTGGAAAGACCTGAATATTGAAAGCGTAGGTGAACTTTATTATGCCTGCAACGAGAACCGGCTTATAGAAGCAAAAGGTTTTGGATTGAAAACCCAGGAAGAGATAAGAAAAGTGATTGAGTTTAAGATGGCCGCCCATGGCAAATTCCTCTATGCGCAAGCTGAGCCCCTGGTTAACAAGATTTTTGAAGATTTGTCGGTATGGCTAAATCAATTTCCAGGCGAACCTTTGCTGGGTATTGCAGGCGACTACAGGCGCTGTCTCGAAATAGTTGAAGAGATTGATTTTGTTTTAGGAGCTGAAGGTCCTGATGTTATTTTAGCTGCGATAGGAAGTTTTGAACCACTGGTTTTTGAATCTTTTAATGATAACGTACTGATAGCTTTAACGCCTTTTGGCCTTAGGATTAAATTGTATCTGGTAAAACGTAATGATTTCTACATTAACTGGTTTAAGCTAACCGGAAATACAGATCATGTTAACCAAGTTCTGGCTAAGGCAGGCGAGGGGTATTATGAAAATGAAGAAGCAATTTATGCCAAAGCAGGACTAGCCTTTGTGGCGCCTGAACTGCGGGAAGGGCTTGGAGAGGTTGAACTTGCAAAAAACGGTAGCCTGCCGACCCTTGTGGAATACAGCGATTTGAAAGGTACTTTGCATAACCACTCTGCCTGGAGTGATGGTGTGAATACCCTGGAGGAAATGGCTTTGTATTGCCGTGATCATTTACAACTGGAGTATTTAGGAATGTGCGACCACTCTAAGTCGGCCTTCTACGCAAACGGCCTTAATGAACAGCGCATCTATGCGCAGCACAAGGAAATTGATGCGCTAAACGCCAGGATGGCTCCTTTTAAGATTTTTAAAGGAATTGAGAGTGACATTTTATATGACGGTGCACTGGATTATTCTGATGAGATCCTCAAAACATTTGATTTTGTAGTAGCATCTGTTCACAGTATTTTAAAGATGACAGAAGAGAAGGCGACTAGCAGACTAATCACCGCTATCGAAAACCCATATACCACCATATTAGGTCACCCGACAGGGAGACTATTGCTTAGTAGAACGGGCTATCCGGTTGATTTTAAGAAAGTAATAGATGCCTGCGCGGCAAATGGAGTAGTGATTGAGATTAACGCCAATCCACTGCGACTTGATCTGGACTGGAGATGGCATCGCTATGCGCTGGAAAAAGGAGTATTACTTTCTATAAATCCTGATGCACACAGGACAGAAGGGTTCCATGACATGCGGTATGGAATACTGACAGCCAGGAAAGGCGGATTGCAAGCTAAACAGTGTTTAAATGCATTTTCATTAGATGATATTACCACTTTCTTTAAGGATAGATTGGCTAAATTGTAATATATAAAAGTCATTATACCTACATTTGATGTTTAATACCTGAATATGCTGGCTGAAAAACTTTATAATCATGTGCTTAATAATCCTGCTCCAAATGTATTGGTGATTGGAGACATCATGCTGGATCATTATATATTTGGATCGGCAGATAGGCTTTCGCCTGAAGCGCCTGTGCCAATTGTAAATGTTAAAAGGGAATCTAAAATAATTGGCGGTGCGGCAAATGTTGCTAGTAACCTCATCACCCTGGGTGCAAAAGTTACTTTAGCAGGTGTTATTGGCAATGATCCTTTTGGATCAGAAATCATAAAAGCCTTAATAGAGAAGGACATTAATACTTCTCTTATAGTTAAAGATGACAGCAGGGTAACGACCGTAAAAACAAGAATTATTGCAGGAACCCACCAGATTGTACGGATAGATAGGGAACACATTTACGATATTTCTGTAGAATTAGAAGAAATATTTTTTGAACTACTCACTGCAGAAATTAGCAAGTGCGATATCGTAGTGCTTTCTGATTACAACAAAGGATTGCTAACTCATAATCTGTCTCTTAAGATCATTGGTTTGGGTAAGCAACTAAATAAGCGAATCATTGTTGATCCAAAAGGATTGGATTATTCCAAATACAATGGCGCTTATTTAATTAAGCCAAATAGAAAGGAACTTTTAGAAGCTTCCAAAACAGAAAGAATTAATGATGAAGCCGATCTAATAAAGGCTGCTCATATTATCTTGGATACTACAAATGCACGCTATTTGATCGTTACCTTATCAGAGGCAGGAATAGCCATTATCACAAAAGAGGATTGTCGCGTTTTCCCCGTAGTAGCAACTGAAGTATTTGATGTTACCGGTGCAGGAGATACGGTTATTGCCACAATTGCCTACTGTTTATCACTTGGTTTTACTATGGACGAGGCAGCTGTTATTTCCAATTATGCCGCTGCAATAGTGATCAAGCATGTAGGAAGTGCCACGACTACTACTGCTGAAATTATCTCATCTTTAAAAAATAATTAATGCCTTATGGTATTAGAAGAACTTAGATATCATCAACATACACTAGAAAAGGTTATTGCAACGCTTGTTCCGCAGATAGAACAGGGTTGTGAAATTCTTACGGCCGTTGTTGCGTCAGGGGCAAAAGTTTTGCTTGCCGGAAACGGAGGGAGCGCAGCCGATGCCCAGCATATTGCCGCAGAGCTAACTGGTAGGTTTGTTAAAGAGAGAAAAGCATTACCAGCTATTGCGTTAACAGTTGATACTTCTGCATTGACAGCCATCAGTAACGATTATGGTTTTGACAGGGTCTTTGCAAGACAACTGGAAGCATTTGCACAGCCCCAAGACTTGTTTATTGCCATATCAACCAGTGGCAGTAGTCCGAATATCATAAATGCCCTTCGTGCCGCTAAAACCATCGGCTGTAAAACCATTGGACTTTCTGGGAGAGATGGAGGTTTAATGAATGAGCTTTGTGATTTGAACATCGTTATTCCGGAAACCAACACAGCCAGTATCCAGGAGATGCACATATTAATAGGTCATATTTTTTGTAAAGCTGTAGACCAATTATTCTGATCATGAAAAGAGATCCAAGGTACGAGCTTGCTCATAAAATACTTTCTAAGGAAGGCTTGGAGCAGCTTAAGAAAGAATGGAAAGATAAAGGCAGGAAGGTAGTTTTTACTAACGGCTGCTTTGATATCATTCATCCAGGCCATATTTCTTACCTCGGCGAAGCTGCAAGTTATGGTGATGTATTGATTGTAGGTTTGAATACTGATCGTTCTGTTAAGGAATTGAAAGGGGAAAGCAGACCAATAAATGATGAGTTTAGCAGGTCTCAGCTCTTAGCATCTATGTTTTTTATTGATGCCGTGGTCTTATTTGACGAAGAAACACCAGCAGAACTGATTGAGTTTGTAGACCCTGATGTATTGGTGAAAGGTGGTGATTACAGTATTGAAACCATTGTAGGCGCAAAGGCGGTTTTAGACAAAGGGGGGGAGGTTAAAGTGTTGAGTTTTATACCGGGCTACTCATCAAGCGCCATTATAGAACAAATAAAAAAAAGCTAAGGGACTCATATTGAAAACACCTTCAAAAATTCTTATCATCAGGTTCAGTTCAATGGGTGATATCATTTACACAACACCTGTAGTTAGGTGCCTGAAGCAAAAATTTCCTGATGCGCAGATTCACTTCCTAACCAAAAAGGAATTCAAATACATTTACGATCATAACCCTTACCTGGCAAAACTTCACTTATTACAGCCTAAATTAAGCCATACCATTGCAGAAATTAAGAAGGAGCAATTTGATTTGATCGTAGACCTCCACAATAACCTCCGCACATTTATTATTAAGTCGATACTTCGTATACCATCATCTACATATAAAAAAGATCGGATTAACAAATGGCTGGCGCTTAAATTTAAATCTAAAAGGTTTGTGTCCTCAAAGCACCTGGTGGATCGGTATATGGATACGGTCACCTTTCTGGGCGTAGAAAACGATAACCGCCCTATTGATTATTTTATAGCTAATGCGTATAGCCTGGATCAGCTATTGCCTGTTTCGCATCAGCAGAATTACGTTGCCTTTATCATCGGTGCAACGCACTTTACCAAGCGTATGCCTAATGAACAGATCATAGAAATTTGTAAAGGCATTAGGGTGCCAATAGTTTTACTTGGCGGTAAAGATGTCTCAGACAACGCTGTGGTGATCAGCAATGCAATAGGCGAAAAGGTGTATGACACTTGCGGACTAATTAATCTCGATCAATCGGTATTCCTGGTTTCCAAAGCCAGCAAAGTATTGGGTTTTGATACCGGGCTTACCCACATATCTGAGGCATTTGACAGGCCGCTGGCATCTATTTGGGGAGGTACTACGGCAGATTTGCTTGGTGTATATCCTTATCAGATCTCAGATTCCTTTATGGCAGAAGTAGAATTGGAATGCAGGCCCTGTTCTAAGTTCGGATTAGAAAAGTGTCCTTTAGGTCATTTTAAATGCATGAAAAACATTCCATTGGTTCCAATTGTTAATTTTATAAATTCTTAATCTGTTTTCTGATGAAGCATCTTCTATTAATCAGGCATGGTAAATCTGAATGGGGTAATGCCCATCTTCAGGATTTTGACAGGCCACTTAACCATTTGGGGCATAGGGATGCTCCGGAAATGGCGACAAGAGTTTTACAAAAAGGATTGGTTCCTCAATTGATGGTAAGCAGTCCGGCACTTAGAGCAATTACTACTGCTCATCATTTTGAAGAGGTATGGCATAGATCCGCTCATCTGATCACACAAAATGAAGCAATTTATGAGGCTGATATACCGGCTCTTCTTCAGGTTGTAAATGATTTTGATAATTTATACCAAAGTGCGGTTATGTTTGGTCACAACCCAGGTTTTACAGATTTCGCTAATTACCTAAGTAATGCGAATATCCATAATATACCAACTTGTGGTGTTGTTTTACTGGAATTTCCTGCAAGCGATTGGCAGGAAATTGGAAATGGTACAGGGACTTTGATAGATTTCGACTATCCGAAGAGCCCCGATGAGGATTAAAACTGTAAGTGTTTTACTGTTAGTCCGTTATTGATTAACTGTTTCAAAGAATCAATTCCAATCTTCAAATGCGTTTCTACATAGGTATTGGTTACGGTGCTATCACTTTCTGCTGTCTTCACACCTTCAGGAATCATCGGTTGATCTGATACCAATAATAATGCTCCTGTTGGGATCTTGTTAGCAAATCCGGTGGTAAATATTGTAGCGGTTTCCATATCCACTGCCATAGCCCTTAAGCTTTTCAGGTATTTTTTAAAACTCTTGTCATGCTCCCAAACCCTACGATTTGTGGTATAACATGTTCCTGTCCAGTAATCGCGGGAATGATCGCGGATGGTTGTGGAAATCGCTTTTTGCAGTGCGAAAGATGGCAAGGCTGGTACTTCAGCCGGCAGGTAGTCGTTCGATGTTCCTTCACCTCTTATTGCTGCAATGGGCAAGATCAGATCTCCCAATTGGTTTTTCTTCTTTAAGCCGCCGCATTTCCCTAAAAACAAAACTGCTTTAGGAGTAATGGCAGTTAGAAGATCCATCATAGTTGCTGCAAGCGGACTACCCATTCCAAAGTTAATAATGGTAATGCCATTGGCAGTTACACTTTGCATCGGTTTATCCAGTCCCATTATCGGTGCATTGCCATTCCATTCTGAGAACATTTGTAAATATTTACTAAAATTAGTTAGCAAAATATATTCGCCAAACTGATCCAGTGGTCGGCCTGTATACCTGGGCAACCAATTCTTAACAATGTCTGCTTTAGATTTTAATCCGGGTTTAATAGCAGAATTAACTTCTTTCACCTTTTTTGCTTTCGCTACAATTCCTTCATCTTTTTTTACGTCTTTTTCTTCGTTCATATATTTGTAATTTAATTAATATTCTGTTGTTTATTGGCCATTCTTTTAAAAAGGAAAGGTTAAAAAAAATCCCCGGTCAACAACCGGGGATCAAATCTTTTAAGCAGCTTTCAGTTTTTTAAAATCGGCTTTCTCAAATTTCTCCAGCGCATAATCGAGCGAGATGTGCAGTTCCTTTATACTCGGATCCGAGGGGATATCAAACATCGCGTCCAGCATAATTGCTTCGCAAATTGATCTTAATCCCCTTGCCCCAAGCTTATATTCCATTGCTTTATCTACTATGAAATCTAGCACCTCGTCTTCAAAAACAAGTTCAACATTCTCATATTCAAAAAGCTTTACATACTGTTTGAATAGGGAGTTCTTAGGTTCGGTAAGGATATTTCTTAAAGCATCTTTATCTAAAGGATTAAGGTGCGTTAATACAGGTACCCTTCCAATAAGCTCAGGTATTAAACCGAAAGACTTAAGATCCTGAGGAGTGATATACTTATACAGATTTTTAAGGTCAAGATCTACATCGTCCTTTTTCACTTTGTAACCCACTGCTTGTGTACGAAGCCTGTTTGCTATCTTACGTTCAATACCGTCAAAGGCGCCACCACAGATAAACAAGATGTTATTTGTGTTTACTGGAATCATCTTCTGATCCGGATGTTTACGGCCACCTTGCGGCGGTACATTAACTACAGTTCCTTCCAGGATTTTTAATAAAGCTTGCTGAACCCCTTCTCCTGATACATCCCTGGTGATAGAGGGATTGTCACTTTTGCGCGCAACTTTATCTACCTCATCAATGTAAACAATACCACGTTCTGCAGAAGCTACATCATAATCAGCCGCTTGCAGCAGTCGCGTTAAAATACTTTCTACATCCTCTCCAACGTATCCAGCCTCCGTTAATACGGTAGCATCACAAATGCAGAAAGGAACATGCAGTATTTTAGCAATAGTTTTTGCTAGTAAAGTCTTGCCGGTACCAGTTTCGCCAACCAGCATGATGTTTGATTTTTCAATCTCCACCTCGTCGCCTTTATCTACCTTCTGACTTAACCTTTTGTAATGATTGTAGACAGCGACGGATAGAACCTTTTTAGCATCGTCCTGCCCGATCACGTACTGATCTATATGTGCTTTAATTTCATGTGGTTTCAAAAGGGTTACAGAAGTATCCAAACCCTTTGATTTTTTGCTGCCAAGTTCCTGAACCAACAACTGGTTAGCCTGCGTTACACATTTATCACAAATGTATGCATCAAGCCCTTCAATAAGCATCAATGTATCTTGCTTACCTGAGCCACAAAAAGAGCAACGGGATTCTTTATTTTGTTTAGCCATTATTAATCTTTCTTAGCAGCACTCAATACTTCATCAATCATTCCAAATTCCTTAGCCTCATCAGCCTTCATCCAGTAATCACGATCCGATGCCTTTTCTACCCATTCGTAACTTTGGCCAGAATGATTAGAAATGATATCATATAGTTCTTTCTTCAATTTAAGCATTTCTCTCAAGTTGATCTCCATATCTGAAGCAACACCTTGAGCACCGCCAGAAGGCTGATGGATCATCACACGCGAATGCGGTAATGCAGCGCGTTTTCCTTTGGCACCTGCAACCAATAACACTGCACCCATGGATGCTGCCATTCCGGTGCAGATTGTAGCTACATCCGGGCCAATATACTGCATGGTATCATAAATACCTAAACCTGCGTATACAGAACCTCCTGGAGAGTTGATATAAATCTGAATGTCTCTATTGTTATCTGTAGATTGAAGGAACAACAACTGAGCCTGGATAATATTTGCATTGCCATCGTAAATAGCGTCTCCAAGGAAAATGATACGATCCATCATTAGTCTTGAGAATACGTCCATCTGAGCAACATTTAACTGGCGTTCCTCAATAATGTATGGAGTCATGCTTTTTGGCGAATTGTTAGTTGCTCCAATGTAGCGATCAACATTCAAACCGTTAATGCGGTGATGCTTAACTGCGTATTTTCTGAATTCGTCTTTATCTATATTCATAATAATAAATTATCTAATTTGTCTATTTATGATGATCACCAAATTAATTAAACTAAGTTGGTAATTTATTGTGGTATTGTAAAATTTGTTTATTTTATATAAACAAGGCGGCCTTAAAAAGCCGCCTCAATGGTTTGTAATTAAAATTGTGCTGCGTCAACAGCGCTTATTTCATTTCAATAAACTTTTTATATGGTATATCTTTTTGGTCTAAAGTAGCTACCGATTTGATATATTCAAAAACCTTTAAAGCTTTTACTTCATCAAATATACGAGTGGCATTATCTTTCTCTTTCAAAAAAGTCGCAGTGTATTGCGCCAACTGATCTTCAGGCATAGGAGCAGGACTATACATCCTGAACTGAGCATCTAGACGTTGTTTAGCCGTCTGGAAAACATCTTCATATTTGATTTCAATGTTATTGTCTTGAATTAATTTGTTTTCTATTAAAGTCCATTTCAGATTTTTCGCAAAATCATCATATCCTTCAGCAAGCTCAGCTTCAGTAAGCTTTTCGTTGGTGGTTTTTAACCACTTACGTAAAAATTCATCAGGAAGCTCGATGTGAATACCTTCGATCAGCTTGGTGTAGATGTCATTCTGCAATTTGCGATCTGCATCTTGTTGAAACATACTTTCCACCTCTTCCGTGATTTTTTCTGTGAAACCAGCTTCGTCGGTAACTGTACCTTCACCAAATAATTTGTCAAAGAACTCTTGGTTTAAATCAGACTCTTCCAAACGGTTAACGTTTTTAATAGTTACTTGGAATCTTGATTGTAAATCTTTCGCATCTTCCTCAGCTATATTTAAAAGCTTCGCAATGATTACTTCGTTTTTATCAAATGCTTTTTGAACATCTAATTCAACTACATCATCCTTTTTTAAACCGATTAAAGATTTTAAGATCTTTTTGTCTTTTACAAGATCTAAACGAATAGAACCAGTTGCGTTAATGCCACCTTCAAAAACTGAACCATCAGGAGAAAGTTGTGCTAAATCGGCATAAAGTACATCATCGTCTGCCGAAACTTCAGGATTTGTCATTTTACCATAGCTTCTACGGATGTTTTTGATCCTTGATGCTAAGGTTTCCTCGTCAGCTTTTACTTTATATTCGGTAAATATATCTTTAGAAGTAATGTTAAAGTCAATAATAGGAGCGAGGCCAAGTTCGTAATCAAACTCGAACTCATCAGTATTGTCCCATTTAAATTCCTTTGAATCGTCCATCACAGGTAGAGGCTGGCCAAGAATTTCAACTTTATTGTCAGTTAAATATTTATTTAACGTTTCGCTAAGCAAAGTGTTAATCTCTTCAACAAGAATGCTTCTTCCATGCATTTTTTTTATGTGTGCTGCAGGAACCATTCCTTTTCGGAAGCCGGGTAGATTTGCTTTTTTTGCTTGTTCTCTTATAGATTTCTCAACCTTTTCAGTATAGTCTTCAGGGGCTATTTTAATTTTTACAAGCGCATTTAAGTCATTAATTTTTTCCTGTGTAATGTTCATTGTTCTGAATTATTATTTTAATAATCTTCTTTATATAAAAATTCCCCCGTGTTGCGGGGGAATTTTTGTGTGCGGATGAAGGGACTCGAACCCCCACGCCGTGAAGCGCCAGATCCTAAGTCTGGTGCGGCTACCAATTACGCCACATCCGCAGTTAGGAATTATTTAAGACTGCAAAGATAGCTAATGTTTTTAAATGTCAAAACTCATTGCAAATTATTTTCAAGCAGTATTGTTAACCCCTTGTATTACAGTTAATCTTATTTTAATTGGATTTTAAAAGCCCGAAAACAGCTATTCAACTTTGATCTCAAAAGGCATTCTTGTCTGCACGCCTGATTTTGCAACTGCAGATTTTATTTGCTCATAAAGATAGAAATGAACTCCCAATTCTTGTTTTGCGTAGTGCATTTTTATTTTGTCGGCAGTATTTTCAATAAAAGATTTAAAAGGATCCATAATCTCCGGGAACTCTACAACCTTATAGTCTTCTAATTTTGCTTTCTTCGCTGCTGCGGCGATGGCGTCATCAAAGTTCCCTGTCCTGTCGGCTAATCCAATTCTTACCGCATCACTACCTACCCAAACGCGACCGCCCGCGATGCTGTCGATGTAAGTTTTTGATTTTTTACGTCCATTAGCTACACGTGTTATAAATCCATCATACACTCTGTTTACATCCGTTTGTATAATTAAGCGTTCGCCGGCAGTCAATGGCCTGTCTGTACTCATAATATCTGCGTACTTACCGGTTTTAACACCATCGAAGGTGATGCCTAGTTTCTCATTGTATAGTTTCTGAAAATTTGGGATCACGCCAAATACACCAATTGAACCGGTGATGGTATTCGGCTGTACAAATATAGAGTCTGCTGCGCAGCCTATATAATAACCACCAGAAGCAGCTACATCGCCAAAAGAAGCAATTACCGGCTTAACCTTTTTAGAAAGTACGATCTCTCTCCATATCACATCAGACGCAAGAGCACTACCGCCTGGAGAATTTACCCTCAATACAATAGCTTTTACGGTTGAGTCTGTACGGGCCTTTCTGATTGCCCTAGAAATACGCTCCGATCCAATCTGGGTATCAGAGCCTTCACCCCCCATGATATCGCCATTTGCATAAATCACTGCTATTTTATTTTTAGAACTTTTTCCTTTTTCATTGGCCACGTTCTTTGCGTATTCATTAATGGTAAGGGTAGTCAGGTTGTTATTCTTTTTCTTGTTGCTGAGACCTTTTAACACATCCAGTATCTCGTCCTTGTATTTAAGACCGTCCACCAGCTTATATTGCAATGCATCATTGGGCTGCTGTATTTTGTAGTCATCTGCCAACTGGTGTAAAGTAGTCGTGCTGATACTCCGGCTTTTTGAAATTCCTTGTAAAAAAGTTTCATATAGACCGCCAAGATAGGCTGTTACCTGCTCGCGGTTCTTATCACTCATCTTATCTGTAAAGAATGGTTCTACTGCACTTTTATAATTCCCAACCCTAATAATTTGAGCCTCTATGCCCAATTTATCTAACGCACCTTTGAAAAACATTACTTTGGAGCTCAACCCTTTAAACTCAAGTGCCCCTTCGGGGTTAAGATAAATTTTATCAGCGGCCGAAGCTAAGTAATAAGCGCCCTGGGTATAGACTTCACTGTAAGCGATAACTTTTTTTCCGCTTGTTTTAAAATCGAGCAATGCATCCCTAACTTCCTTCATAGTAGCAAAGCCCGCGTTCGGAGAACTAACGTTTATGTATATGCATTTAATATGGTTGTCTGTCTTCGCAAACTCAAGCGCTTTGATCAAGTCATTAAATCCAATGCTTTTTTCGCCTTTACCACCTAATATCGCCAAGCTCGAAAAGGTGTCGTTAGGTGTACGTTCCAGAATTGCCTGATCAAGGTTCATATACAGCACCGTATTGTCGCTCACCGAAACTGTTTTGTCACTTTCTATAGAAGATATTAGGATAAATATTACACCCACACAGAGTAAAAATAGCAGCACTGTAGAAATGATAAAGCCTAAAACTGTAGCGAAGACATACTTAAAAAAATCTCTCATCGGAAGGTAAAATAGTTATTTTTGTAAATGTAAAGAATAGCCATCGGCTTTTATATGATATTGGATAAAGGAAATGTTTATTTGTTACTGGGAAGTAATTTGGGCAATAGGATTGAGTTACTTACAGAGGCTGTTCAGGAAATTGAAGTCCGCATAGGAAAAGTGTTTGCTTTCTCATCCTATTACGAAACGGCTGCCTGGGGCAATCCAGACCAACCTGCATTTATCAACCTGGCTATTGGCCTAAACACATTTTTGTCACCTTTTGCAGTTTTGCATCAAGCATTACTAATTGAAAAGCAGCTAGGGAGGGTTAGACTTGAGAAATGGGGCTCCAGATTAATTGACATAGACATTATTTTTTACGACGACTTGATTATTGAAAACAATGATGAGCTAATTGTACCTCATCCCGAAATGGTAAACAGACGATTTGTATTGGAGCCTTTAGCAGAAATTGCACCACAATTGATACATCCCATCGCAAAAAAATCAGTTGCGGGAATACTTGCGGATCTCGAAGATGAGCAGCGGGTTTTAAAAATTTAAATAATTGTGCTGGATTGCATTTAAAAACATTTTTATCTAAGTTTGTTTTAATGATTAACGTAAGCAAAAATGATGAACCACTCGATCTCTCTTATCTTAGAGAGATGTCTGGCGACAGTCCTGAGTTCATTATTGAAATGATAGATCTTTTTAAAACTCAAACGCCATTGTATATAGCAGAGCTCGAGAATGCGATAGCTGGTGAAGACTGGGATAAAGTTGCGGCAAGTGCCCATAAAATTAAACCAACCTTTACTTATGTTGGTAGAGAAGACGCCAAAGAACACATGCAGGAAATGGAGCAAAATGCCCGTGAAAAAATGAATGTGAAACAACTGGCAACAGACTTTAACGAGCTTAATCAATTCACGGTAATCCTATATCAACAACTAGATAAAGCCAAAGCCGATCTTGAAAAACTAATTTAAGTCTTAATCTTCCTGAAATGTATGATTGAAAAAGAAATGTAGAGGATCAGTATAAGTGGTACTGCTACAAATTTCAATACAACAGCCAGCAAAACAGAGGCAATTATGAACATGTATTTAAACCTGTTCTGATGCCATCCCAGCTTATTCAACTTAAATGAGAAAATCTTTATCTCGCTTATCAATAACCAGCTTAATAATGCAATAAGCGCCAACAAAAATAAGGTAGAACCAATAACCGCTGGGTAATCCCTATTTATAAAAGGTAAGGATACAATAAGTAGGGTATTCATAGGCGTATTTAGACCAATAAAATCCTCAGTTTGCCGATTGTCCACATTAAATTTAGCTAGCCTGAGTGCAGAGAATACAGTTATGATAAAACCTAAATAGGGAAGGTATTCGCTAGGATAATCACTCGCCTGCAGCAATTTAAACAATACTGCCCCGGGCAACAAGCCAAAACTCACCATATCTGCAAGTGAATCCAGTTCTTTTCCAATAGTTGATTTTACATTCAGAGCCCTGGCCGCTAAACCATCAAAAAAGTCGAATATACCGGAAAGCAGCACAAAATACGCTGCTTTTTCCAGTGATCCGTTAAAAGCAAAAACAATTCCTATACACCCGGAAAACAGATTTGCACAGGTTATTGCATTAGGAATATGTTTTTTTATCATCAATTAGCTATTCATTGAAATTAAGAACTCCTCGTTAGATTTAGTTCCTTTGATCTGTGACTGTACAAACTCCATGGCTTCTTGAGAATTCATGTCTGCAAGGTGATTACGTAGAATCCATACGCGCTGTAAAGTATCTCTATCGTGTAAGAGATCATCCCTTCTTGTGCTTGATGCAGTAATATCTATAGCAGGGAAGATGCGTTTATTAGATAATTTACGATCCAACTGAAGCTCCATATTACCTGTACCCTTGAATTCTTCAAAGATTACTTCATCCATTTTGGAACCTGTATCTGTTAATGCAGTAGCTAAGATTGTTAATGAGCCACCCTTTTCAATGTTACGGGCTGCACCAAAGAAACGTTTCGGTTTGTGTAAAGCATTGGCATCCACACCACCAGATAGGATCTTGCCTGACGCAGGAGCTGTTGTATTATAAGCTCTTGCCAGCCTTGTAATGGAGTCTAATAAAATAACTACATCATGGCCACATTCAACAAGACGTTTTGCTTTCTCTAAAACGATATTGGCAATTTTAACGTGTCGTTCTGCCGGTTCATCAAAGGTAGAAGCAATAACTTCTGCCCTAACACTTCTTGCCATATCTGTAACCTCTTCCGGGCGCTCATCAATCAATAGAATGATTAAGTATACTTCTGGATGGTTTTTCGCAATAGCATTGGCAACCTCTTTTAATAAATTCGTTTTACCAGTTTTAGGCTGGGCAACAATTAAACCACGTTGTCCTTTACCAATTGGGGTAAATAAATCTATAATACGGGTTGAGTAGTTATTAGTCTCGGTAAACAGATTTAAACGTTCTGTTGGGAAAAGTGGAGTGAGATAGTCAAATGGAACCCTGTCGCGCACATCAGCTGGCAACCTACCATTGATGGTTTCTACTCTTACCAATGGAAAATATTTCTCACCCTCCTTAGGTGGACGAATACTTCCTTTTACCGTATCTCCGGTTTTCAGACCAAATAATTTGATTTGCGACTGAGACACATAAATATCATCGGGTGAAGACAGGTAATTGTAATCCGCGGATCTTAAAAACCCATATCCATCAGGCATGATTTCCAAAACACCCTCGTTTGTGATGGTGTTATCAAAATCAAGATTAGAGTAGCTGTTTTCATTTTGTTTTTGAGGAACGTTGCTTACGTTACCTTTTTGCGGACGGTTATCTTCTCTTGGCAGTCTGTTCTTTTTATTATCGAAGGCAGGTGCGGTTGCAGGAACATCACCTGTTTCAGTTTCAGGAACAGCAATCGTTTCCGTATTAGGAGCCTCAACCAGTTCTGGCGTGTTTAAGGGAATGCTAATAGTTTCAGGCTTTGCTTCTGTAAAAGCAGATGCATTGTTCCTGTCTTCAAAAGAAGGCGATGGATCAAATAAAGAAGCTCTATTAAAAGGTTTAATTGTACCCGGTGTAGGTGTTGTTTCCTCTTCTTTAGGAATTCTGGTCCTTTTTCTTGTAGACTTTTCGGCTGTGTTTTCTTTAACGGCCTTAAGCTTAGATGGTTTTTCAGTGGACACCGGTTCAGTAACAGTTTCCTGCTCTGTTATTTGCGCAATAATCTCAACCAACTCGGCTTTTCTTAATTCATCTGCGTTTAAAATACCCTGTGCTTTTGCTATCTCACGCAGTTCTGCTGTGAGCTTTTCATTTAATTCTGTTTTGTTAAACATTATGTAATATTCGGTGTTGAGAATTTTTTAAAAAATATTTATCAGTCAAATCAAGAAAAATCGGCTATAAAAATAGTTGAAAAACAAGATTTTATGAATATTTTCTGGAATGGTCAGATAAATTTTTAAGGAATTATGTTGCAATTGTATGGATTTGTAAACTAATCTCCAAGAAAAAAATAAAAATATTTAAAAAAATCTCGACTAAAAGTTAATCATCACATTTAATTTTTACACCAAAATTGGCATCTTTGTCACTTATTAGCGTTTGTAATGAATAAAAAACAGTTATTTGATCAGATTAAGAAAAAGAGATCTTTCCTGTGTATAGGCCTTGATCCGGTAGTAGAGAACATACCTAAACACTTATTAAAGTATGATAACCCTGTTTTAGAATTTAACAAACAGATCATTGACGCCACAAAAGATTTGTGTGTAGCTTATAAACCCAACACTGCTTTTTATGAATCCATGGGTCTTAAGGGTTGGGAAACGCTGATAGAAACTTGGAAATACATACCCACTAATGTTTTTACAATTGCAGATGCGAAAAGAGGAGATATCGGTAACACCTCGGCTATGTACGCCAGGGCTTTCTTTAACGAAGCGCAGTCAGGTATGGGTTTCGATGCAATAACTGTTGCGCCGTATATGGGCAAAGATTCTGTAGTCCCATTTTTAAACCATAAAGACAAGTGGGTTATCTTATTAGCATTAACCTCTAATGAAGGCCATCATGATTTTCAGCTTTCTGAAACAAAAACCGGCAAGCTGTATGAAAATGTAATTCGTGTGTCTTCCCAATGGGCAGATAGCGATCAGTTGATGTACGTTGTCGGTGCTACCATTGCTTCAGAGTTTCAAAATATCCGTAAAATAGCGCCTTACCACTTCCTATTAGTTCCTGGTGTAGGTGCCCAGGGAGGCAGTTTGGCTGATGTGTGTCAGAGTGGGTTAAATAAAGAATGCGGGCTGTTGATTAACTCTTCAAGAGGCATCATCTACGCTTCAAAAGGGGAGGACTTTGCAGAGCGCGCCAGAGAAGAAGCTTTAAAATTGCAGCAAGAGATGGAGCAGATTCTCAAAGCCAGCCAAATAATATGAAGCAAAAGGCAGATATAAAACTGATCTTTTCTCTTCTTGGAGTAGCTATAGTATGGGGAACTACTTATCTTGCTATAAGAGTAGCGGTGGAGACCATACCACCTTGGTTTGTTACAGCTATCAGACAAGCAATCGCATCTTTAATTCTTTTAGTTGTGCTGCTATACAAAAAGGAATTGAAGTGGAATGGCTGGGCGCATTTGCGCAGGCAGATCTTTGTCTCCATTTTAATGATCGTCGTTGCAAACGGAATGACAACCGTTGCGGAACAGAGCATACCAAGTGGTTTAACATCCTTACTAAACTCCCTTAACCCTATTATTGTATTCTTGGTTAGTGTTTTAATTGGATTACAGAAACCGTCGTTTAAAGGCTTTTTGGGTATTATTCTGGGGTTTCTAGGGGTCGCCTTTATATTTAGAGATGGCCTGGCTGACCTGTTGGATCCCCATTACCAAAACGGAATTATTTGCCTGTGTTTTGCCATTAGCGGTTGGGCAGCAGGCACCATTTATACAAAAAAATATACCTATAAATCCAGTAATATTTTCCTTGATTTATTTTATCAGTTTCTATTCTCCACGTTTGCGCAACTGGTGCTTGCTTTTATTTTCTCGGGTGATACACATGTAGCCACCTGGAGCACACCAAGCTTGCTTGCAGTATTATATCTCGCCGTATTTGGTTCTGTAATAGGTTATTTTTGCTATCACTATGCGCTAAAGAAAGTAAACGCAACAGAAGTATCCATTCTTTCCTATTTCAATACGGTAATTGCGTTATTTTTAGGCTGGCTTATCCTTCATGAAACCATCACTACAGATATCATTATCGCAACCATATTAATCATTGTAGGTGTGTTTATCACCAATTATAAAAAGCAGCGTTCTGAAATTTAAATAGCCCTGGTAGACTAGGTTGTTATTATTCTACATCAAGGTTGTGTTTGTCCAATAGCCCCATCAAATTATTAGCTGCAAATTTCGCCTTTTTCATCCTGTTCCCGTCAGGGTCTATACTAAAATTATAGGCTGTCCTAAAGTCGGTCTTTTCCATTATTGTTCCACTAAATTTAGACCCAAGCAAGTCGCTGTTTTTGAAAACTGAGCCAGAAAGGTCACATTCTGTAAAATCAACTTCCTTTAAAGAGCAATCCGTGAAATTAATTCTCTTAACTTTTACCCCAAAAAAGGTACTATAATCAAGATAACATTGGTTAAATTCAAAAGAAAATAAAAATTTATTACAACGCGTAAAGTCTACGCCTAATATTTTACAGCCTGTAAAAACAACGTCCTTTAATCCGGTTCCATCAAGTATTGCCATTGAAAAATTACATTGTTTAAACTTGCAATCCATAAAGTCGTTGCCCTTTAAGTCACTTTTACCGAAATTGCAATTAATGAATTCACAATTAACAAATTCCCGATTAGTGAGGCGTTTTTCAGAATAATCTATATTGGTAAAGGTTTTATCTTCGTGAAGTATGGGCTCTTCGTTAGTAAGCATTTGAGTGTATTAATGATAAGCAAAGTTAAAAAATTATTGCGTTATTGCAGAGAAATCCGCAGCAAGAATCCATCAAATCTGATTGAAAAAGGATATATTTGCCTCTTTAGTAACCGCATAATGGCGTAACAGCATATTTAGTAAACGATGGACAAAGACATAAAGAACGAGGATCTCAAGATCGAATTGCGCACACTTACCAAAGATGATTATCTAGGATTAAAAGCATCCATGATTCAAGCGTATTCAGAATGGGAGGGCGCATCTGTCTGGGGTGAATCACATATTGCAAAGCTGGTTGAAATATTTCCCGAAGGACAAATCTGTATTTTAGTTAATGGAGCAATTGCTGGATGTGCACTTTCAATAATTGTTAATTATGATCAGTTTGGTGACAACCATAACTATGTTCAGATTACCGGCAACTATAGTTTCTCTACCCATAATCCTAAAGGCGATGTACTATACGGGATCGACTTCTTCGTACACCCTAATTTTCGTGGTATGCGGATCGGAAGGAGGCTCTATGATGCCCGAAAGGAGATATGTGAAAGACACAATTTAAGAGCCATCATTGCGGGCGGAAGGATACCAGCTTACAAGGAACATGCAAACAAATTAAGCCCAAAGGAATATTTGGATAAGGTTAAGGGAAAAGAACTTCATGACCCTACTTTGTCATTCCAGCTTGCAAACGATTTTCATGTCAGAAAGATTTTGAAAGGTTACCTGCCTGGCGATACACAATCGCTAGAGTATGCTTCGTTGCTGGAATGGAATAACATATACTACAATGAAGAAGCCATACATATCAATTCAAAAAAATCGGTAATCCGTTTGGGGCTGGTACAATGGCAAATGAGGCCATTCCCAAGTCTGGAATCTTTGTGTGAACAGATCGAGTTCTTTGTAGATGTTGTGAGCGACTACCAAAGTGATTTTATATTGTTTCCTGAACTCTTCAATGCCCCATTGATGACTGCTTACAATCACTTGAGTAGTGCAGATGCAATGCGGGAGATCGCAAAGTCTACCATTCCACTTCGAGACAAATTTGTAGAATACGCCATTAGTTACAACATTAACATCATAACGGGCAGTATGCCTTACATGGAGAATGGAGTACTACAGAATGTTGGATTTCTTTGTCGCCGGGACGGCTCTCATGAAATATACCGTAAAATTCATCTAACTCCTTCTGAGAAAAGTGCCTGGGGGATGGTTGGTGGTGATTCTTTGGCCACTTATGATACCGATTGCGGAAAGATTGGGATTTTGATTTGTTACGATGTTGAATTCCCTGAGCTGCCCAGATTGTTAGCTGAACAGGGAATGCAAATTCTTTTTGTACCCTTTATGACCGATACTCAGAATGGATATACTCGTGTGCGAAGCTGTGCACAAGCAAGGGCTATAGAGAACGAATGCTATGTGGCAATTGCAGGAAGTGTAGGTAATTTGCCGAAAGTTCACAATATGGATATCCAATATGCCCAATCCGCAGTTTTCACTCCTTCTGATTTTTCTTTTCCAAGCAATGGTATTAAGGCAGAAGCTACACCAAATGCTGAGACAACATTAATTGCAGACGTAGATGTTGATTTGCTAAAAGAACTCCACAATTTCGGAGCTGTTAGGAATATGCAGGACAGACGGCTAGATCTTTTTAAGATATTAGATAATACTAAAAAGTAAGCATTTAACAATGGCTTAATAGTGGTTCGTTAATTTTGATGCGATCACTGCCATGAGCTACAAAACAGACCAAGAACTTTTTCAGGCAATCCAATCCGGCGATGAATTTGCATTTCAATGTTTGTTCAGTCGGCATTGTGAAGTATTGTACCGGAGTATTTTTAAACTTCTTTCAGACGAGGATCAAACTAAGGATGTGGTTCAGAACGCATTCATTGAAATATGGATGAAAAGGGAAACGCTGGTAGTGGGATCTTCAATTTTACCTTATTTGATAAGTGTGGCTAAAAATGAAGTAATTTCTCTATTCCGAAAAAAGAAGATCTGCCTTGCTGGAGAGGAGATTTTAGTAGCCAATCTTCATAAAGTGACTCACCCTGATGAACAGATTATTGCCAGAGAGCTGCAACAAAAAATTGACCATGAGCTGGTTAATATGCCATCGACTATGCGCAAATGCTTTGTGCTCAGTAGGTATGAAGACAAATCCATTCGACACATTGCCCACGAACTCACATTATCTGAACAAACAGTAAAAAACAATA